>JAGVZK010000011.1 GCA_018302685.1 Candidatus Woesearchaeota archaeon
AACTTGGTAATAATGAAAACAATTTTGGTTGATGCTGTTGATGCTTTTGTCATTGAGGGCGAAGGTTCTTTTAAGATTTTTAAGGAAATGCACGATTTACTAGAGAAATTTTCAAATAGAAAAATCATTCTTACTGGAGCAAACGATGAACAATTCAAGAAGTTTGGGTTAGATAAAATGCCTTATGAAGTCTATACTTTGAAACACAATCCAGAAAAAACAGATCCAAAATATTTTGAAATAATGCTTAAGCATTTTGGTTTGAGTAAAGATAACGTTATCTATTTTGAGCATAATTCACAAGCTGTAAAAAGTGCAGAATCTATTGGTATAAAATCTTACCATTATGATCCTAAGAAAAAAGATCTGAAGGCTTTGAAAGAATTTCTTGATGAAAATTCTTCATAACGAAGACTTTCTAATCAAATCTAACCATCTGTTCTCTCCTAATTCTAAATTAACTCCTGCTCTTTCAGATGGTACTTCATCTGTTGTAGAATGATTTTCTATAAAGTTATGTTGTATTACTATCGCAGTCATAAGGATTGGTGCAGACCATAATGCCTTCAATCCTCTAAAGTCTATAACTCTATCTTTAATCTTCATGAAGACCGTTTCAATTCTGTAATTATGAATTTTTGTTGTTTGATAATTCTGAATTTTATGTTCTATTGTTAAACCGCCCATCTTATTAGAATAGAAGAGTTTTCTAAATGCTCTTGGATAGAAAACTCCTGCATCAGTTTGAATGTATTTTGGTTTTCTTTTACTTATTGCTTTTTTCAAAAACTCTTGAGCTTCAACAGGATTAGCAGACAAGCTATAATGAAATCCTGTGATTAGTCTTGTATCCCAATCAAGACAACACCAAAATCTATCTAACTTACCTTCTCTATTAACCATGGTTTCATCAGCATAGAAACTATCACCAAGGTTATAACCTTGTTTTTCTATGAACTTATGAACCATCAAAGTATATCTTCTAACCCAATCTAAAACAGAAACATGACTAATCTTATGATTAAGATGTCTTTTTAATTGATTTCTCATTTTTCTACTTGACAAATTAGAAACATACATGTCGATTGACATTGTAATTATTTCTGGTTTGTTTCTCATTCTGTAAAAACCATCATCATTTGTAAAATATTTATGACAATCCTTACAATAAAATTTCTGTATTTTTCCCCTATTCTCAGTTTTTCTAGTTCCTTCTCTTCGGAAATTCTGACTTTTACAATGCTTACATTTAATCTCTATTTTCATACATATATTAGGTACCTACTCTTTATATATCTTTCGGTACCTAATTAACTACTCCAAAGTTGGTACCTAAAAGTTTATATATAAGTCAACTATACTTTAGATTATGAAACTGCAAAAACAACTTTCTAGAAAGGTTGGAGGGGTGGAATATGCTAAATGGGTTTTAGTTATACCCCCAAATGTTATAGAAGAATTAAAGTGGAAAGAAGGACAAGAATTAGAAGCTGAAATTAAAGAAAATAAGCTGGTGGTCAAGAAATCTTAATTTTTTTGTTCAAAATTCCAGACGTTTACTTAACAGCTCAACAAAACCATTGCTTTAAATAGTACCAAATTAACATTCTGCGGTGATCAAATGAAAAAGAAAGCAATAAAAAAGAAAATTTGGAAGTATCAGGAGATTAAGAAAATAGCACTGGCATAGGCTTATTATATTTGTTTTGACTGTTGATTTTGCCCGTACTCAATCGTGCACTGTGGTTGCCAATTTTTTGCTTCTGTTCATACTTTCGCTTTGGGAAAATTTTGAGTTCTAATTGTTTAACAATAAATCGCTATAATATTTTGAAATCAAATCTCTTTGGGAAATTTTAAATAATCTCATGTAATAATTGCACTGCCCTAATAATTTACCTCTTCCAACGCTTGGAACTTTGTCTATTGCCTCAATCTCAACAAAAATTCCCAAATGTTTAACTCTGTCAATGTGAAATTTGATATTATCAATGAAATATACTTCTCTTTCTTTATCAACTTTAATCTGCCTTGAGAAACATTAAAGTAAGTGTCAATTTGGTGGTCAGCACCTTTAAAATCTGCATTTCTGGACTTTAAGATTTCTCTAACCAAATCCTAATTGCTTGATTTTGTTTTGATTTAAGTATCTATATGACTCATACAAATTTAATTGAGCTAAAACTTAAAAAGGATTCTAAAAACCAAGCCATGGTGGACATATTTTCCGATTACCATAGACTGCCCAGTAATTACGCCAGATTTTGGGATTTTCCTGCCAAACCGGAAAATAAAAACCCTTAAAAAGGATTAGTATTTGTAAAATCTAATGATTGCTTAAGTTCTAGGCAATAAATTAGGAGATAAAAACAATGAAAGGAAAAGTAAAATTTTTTAACAAAATGAAGGGTTTCGGTTTCGTAACCGGAGAAGATGGAAAGGACTATTTTGTGCACCAGAGCGATGTTGCGGAAGGCACGCTTTTAAGAGAAAACGATTCCGTGTCTTTCACACCTGCACAGAGCGACAGGGGAATGAAAGCTGAGAAGGTATCTCTGGCACAAGGAGATAATAGCGAAGACAGTGAAGAGGAATTTGAAGACAATGCCGATGAGGATGCTGAAGAAGGCGAAGAAGACAGCGGAGAGGAAGAGGAATAATTCTTTAAGCTTTCTTTTTTATTAAGAAACCACCATGAGTATAAAGAAGGGCGACAAAGTTAGAGTGGATTACGAAGGAAGTTTAGACGACGGGACTGTGTTCGACAGCTCAAGCCATGGTGATCATTCTCATCCAATAGAATTTGAGGCGGGATCCTGCCAGGTGATAAAGGGATTTGACAGCGCCGTCATTGGAATGAAGAAAGGCGAGAAAAAGGGGATAGTTCTGAAACCTGTGGATGCATACGGTGAAACAGACCCAATGGCCATCCAGAAGATTCCTAGAGAGCATCTGCCAAATGGGCCAGAGCCAAAGAAAGGAATGATGCTGGCTCTCAACACGCCTGACGGAAGGCAATTTCCTGCAACAATAAAAGAGGTTAATGAGAAAGAAATTGTGGTTGACATGAACCATCCTCTTGCGGGGAAAACTCTTCACTTCAAGATCAAGATCGTCGGGGTAAACGATTAATTCTATATTTTTACTTTTTTAATTAAAGCAGGACGGAGCTCTATTGCCCTTTTCATTTATAGCTGTTAAAAATATTTGAGGACAGAGAGAACCTTTGCATGCAGCATGTTTCATGTAGAGCCTGTTCCCCATTTCCACTGTTGATCCTTAGTTATCCCATGAATCGGCTGCTGGACATTTGGACTGCCATTCACAATCTCAGCTGAATCTGCCTTCATTTCACTTATTGCCTCTTGGGACAAAACTTTGCTTAACAGGCATACTGCCAGCAATTTTCTTCTTGCCATTCTTGAATTCAGGATGCACGGGGAAACAGCGGCATGGCCTGGGCCCCACCTTGTGTATACTGCACGAATAGTCTTCATTAAGATACCGGCATCTTGCATCTTTGCTATTCATCCCATAATGATCTTCGTCCACTTTAAGAAGATAATCTAAGCATCCTGCATCAAAAATCTTTTTCCTCTCAGATCTTGTAATGTCAACCCATCCCAATTTACGGCAATTGGCTCTGCATTTTTTATCTTCCATAATTAACCAAATTTCAAAAGGGGTATAATTTGATCCACGGCGTATGGAATATACATATTATCTGCAAATGCGAATCTTTTTATATTCCTATTTTCTGGCTAATACATGGCAGATGAGATAAGAATGCCTTCAGGGATTGGAGGCCTAGTAAGATACTTTGATGATATAAAGAGCAAAGTCACTATGAGCCCTGAATTCGTTCTGGTTCTGCTTGTTGCCGTAGTAATAGTAGAATATGCTTTGCATAACTTTATCTGAAAATGTTTCCAGGAATGAATCCAGCAATGATGAAGCAGGCTATGAAGAAGCTTGGAATCAAACAGGAGGATATTGACGCCGATGAGGTAATAATCAGGAGATCCTCTGGAAACATCATAATAAAAAATCCATCAGTCACTAAAATAAACATGCAGGGGCAGGAGACATTCCAAATCACTGGAGACATTGAAGAGGGGCTCAATGAAGAGGATATCAAGACTGTCATGGATTCAGCAAAGTGTTCAAGAAGCGAAGCTGAAGAAGCGTTGAAAGAGCATGGCGACCTTACGGAAGCAATTATGAGCCTACAATCATAATTCTTAAATATTTATTTACTTTTTAATGATTATGGAGAATGTAAGATTTTTGCTGGAAGAGGCCAATAAGCTGATCAACAGGGCTGATCATCTGCTCTATATAACCTATCCGCTGGTAAAAGACAACAAGATAATAATCAACATAGCTGAAAACATAAACAGCGGGGTCATAACTGCGATGGAAGCACTGCTGGCATACGACAAACTCTACAAGAGAATCCCCCCATACAGCAATGACTTCACAATCAAGTTTGAAATGTTCAAAAGCAAGGTTGTTCCGAGGTATAATATAGAAAGGGAGTATGTTGTCCTGATATCGGACTTAAAAAATTTCATGGACAACAGGAAGAAGAGCGGGACGGAATTTGTAAAAGAAGACAAATTTGTAATCTTCAGGCAAAACAAGGTTGATACACTCAGCTTTGATAAAATAAAGCAAAATTTAAATAGTAGTAAAGGATTTTTAAGCAGGGTGAATAGGATATTAGGAAATGTTAGAGCACGATTCTGATGCAAGGCAGGAATTGAGAAGGGCTGATCATTTATTGTATGTCACTTTAAAGTACACTAAAACGACCGACGTAATCAAGAATGCAATAAGAAGACTGATAAATGCATGCGATTATGCCATTCTCAATGTTCTGGAGTATTTAAAAGAAAAGAAAAAGATAAAGGAAGTTCCGCTGACTCCCCTTGCGAGGGCTGAGGAAGTCAAAAAGAGGCTAAAGAAAGCTGAGCTCATTGACTTCATCAACTTCTATCTTGACTTGAAGAAGATTGACAAGGCTGAATACACAAAGAAAGAAGAGTTCAAGAAGAATGTGAGACTGATTGTCATGAACGAGGAAGAGGAGTCCTACGAGATAAACATAGTGAAGCTCTATGAATTCTATGAGAGAACAGTTGAGTTCGTCAGATATGTCGAGGAAAATTACAAGTGAGCATCCTAACTAATACAAGTTTATACCTGGCCACAAGTAAATTTATATATTAATCCCGGCCTATATTATCATGAGAAAAATACTCGTTGCTTCCGGAAAGGGCGGCGCTGGAAAAACCACTGTTTCAATAAACCTCAGCTCTGCGCTGAACAAGCTCGGGCATGATGTCACGCTGGTCGACTGCAACTTTACGACGCCTAACATCGGGCTGTACTTTGGGATCACCAAGATTGAGAAAAGCATTCACGACATTCTAAGCGCAAAATCAAGCAACATATCAGACGCTGTCTACCTTCACAAGAGCGGAGCAAAAATTGTCCCGGGAAACATATCATTAGGCTCATTGAACAAGATAAACCCCCAGTACCTCAACAAGAAGCTGAAAAGGCTAAGTTCAGATTTTGTAATCCTTGACAGCTCTGCCGGCCTTGGGAGAGAGGCAATGAGCTCATTAGCGGCATGCGACGAGGTTCTTGTCGTTGTTAATCCTGAACTGCCCTCTGTTGTAGATGGATTGAAAGTCGTGGAGCTTGCAAGAAAGAGCAACAAAGAGATCATAGGGGCTGTAATCAACAGGCAGAAGGGAAAGCTGGAGATGAAAACAAGCAAAATTGAGAGCATACTTGAAGTGCCTGTAATCACAATAATACCTGAGGATGAGCACGTGAAAAAAGCGCTCGTCAGGAGCAACAGCGTTTACGACCTATATCCTAATTCAAAGTCTTCAATAGCATACAGAAAGCTTGCCCATTACGTGACCGGCGATGTCTTCTACGAGGAGAAGAAAAACATACTAAAGGATTTTGTTGATCTTTTCAGACTGGGCTAATTTTTTCGACCTAGCTCTTTTTATGTATCACAAAGAATATCTCGTTTCCATGGTCAAAAATATCATAGTAATAATTCAGCTCATTCAAGATTCTCCTGAACCACCTCCTCCCCTTCTTCCTAAGATTTCTCTTTCTGCTTAGGCCTTCCTTGTCAAAACTCACGACAACATAGTCTGCGTTCAGCTTTTCAATGACCTCTTTTGAATAGTCCCTTTTGAAATACTCCAGGCTTTCCAGAACCCTGAAGAGGAAAACAATGTCCACTGTAGGCAATTTTTTGAAATCGCCGCTCAGCATGTCAAAGATGAATGCATTCCCCTTTATTTTGTTTCTTTTGAAGTGGGCATTTGCATCATCAATGTAGTCATGGCCTATGTCGCAGGCGTAGTACTCGATGTCCCTAAACGGAAAATGCAGCGGGTTCTCACCGCACCCCATGTCAAGTATTTTCTTGGGCCTTCCTGTAAACCCAAAAATAATGCTATAAACCTCATCCTGCCTTGTGAACTTCAGGCTCTTGAACATTCCATAAACCTTTCTCAATTGGGCCCTCAAGTTCTTGAAATCTTCCTTGTCCTTGAGGTTAAGTTTTCCAATCCTGTTGATTATGTAATCCTCATTAAGATCCATAAGCTCCTTTTTTGTCCTTATCTTTTTTATCACGTCCATATATATGATAGAAAATCACCATTTATAAAGAATAATGCTTATAAATTATCCTTCAATACTGACAGCTAATGGCTGATATTAAATATTTTGAAGAGGGTGGGAAGTTGTTCAAGATTGATTCTGACGGCGAAAAGTACAGGATCTCTTTCTCTGAAGAACTGCAGCTGAAGAACATAAGGCTTCAGAAGGAGAACAGAAGATGGCTTAAGTACAACTTTTATGCCAAGATTGCACTGACTATTTTTATACTGGTTCTCGTGATCATAGTAATGTTTACGCTGTACAGGCTTGACAGGATTGATTTCTTCACAGGGATATTATACAGATAAGTTTTATAAACAAAATCACTTCTTTTCCAATGTGCCGAGATCGCATAACTTGGTATTGCAGCGGATTGCTAATCCGCGCCCTTCGGGGCTTCTGGGTTCAAATCCCAGTCTCGGCGCATTTTAGAAATCTTTATATATAAAAGAAATTTTATAATGGCATAATAATTTGTGCAAAAATCAGAGAGGTGATATTAAATGAATAGAAGAGGTCAGGCTGCTATGGAGTTCTTGATGACTTATGGGTGGGCAATTCTTGTTGTGCTGATTGCTTTGGGTGCTCTGTTTTATCTTGGAGTCTTTAG
>JAGVZK010000025.1 GCA_018302685.1 Candidatus Woesearchaeota archaeon
TTTTTTTCGCCAATTTGGTGATGTAACCAACGATTGTATTCCTCAATTTCTTAGAATTTAGCTCGGCAAAGTTTTCAACCTGCTTCTTGTTTTTCTCAAAGCTCTTACTAAAATTTATAAATCCGCCAATGGCGTTACCAGCCATGCCAACAAAAGAAATGTATGGAATAGAATACAAAATTGAACCTCATCCCGTATTTAAAGAATGTATATCTATCGCATGGGCGGACAATGGAGGGATAAGATATAGATTTTACTCCGGAGATCAAGAATACCCCCTGCTCGGACAGCCATTAGAATTTTTTGAAGGAGAGCATTGCATTGGAGAAGGGCTTGATGTGGTGAATGGGAGGACAATGACATTAAGACTGTTCTTCCTTCAATACAATCTGGGAAGAACAGGGCTTAAACCGCCTTTTGATCATGAATTTGGTAAAGAAGACCTTTCAGGATTCGGTTACATTAATCCAAAAACAGGGCGTATAATTGAATGCATCACCAATTTAAAACAAATAGAAGAAATAACGAGAATATTCCTAGGAAAATCAGTCTTGTACCATCATCTCATTAATGGAGAAGCGGCAAAACAAATTGACAATAAAAAAATTCCTACTTCAATCCAAATCTCATAAACTTCTTGCATCTTTCGCAGTAATAGATGACTCTCGACTTTTGGATCCTAACCCTGCAGTTCCTTCCTGGAACAAGATAGGAATGGCAGTGCTTGCAGAACTTTCTCTTCAGTTCTTTTGGAATTATTAAAGTGTACCTCATGGCAATTTTTCTCGCCAATTGAACGTACCTGTCAGACAAAGACGGGTCTCTTTTGAACATCAGCTCAGCTTCTTTGAATAATTCCTTTACTTTATTCATTGCCTCCTCTTTCTGGTGTCTTTTGTTCTTCATCTGTAACTACGCTAATTTTTTATATTATTTTAACCTTGTTATTTCATCAGAATGGCGGGCAATCCGGTGTTACGCTGTAACATTTGAATCCCTTGCGGATTCTTGGGCTTTGAGCCAACACTAAGATTTATATATTCTGTAATTTTAATTCTGGTATGATTGAGGTGATCAATTCAAAAGGCAGCGTGAGCGATGTTTCAAAGGCTGTTTCTTCTGGGCTGGCCTACATAAATGCCTATGATCTTGACAATAAAGACCTGAATTTGCTGAGCAAAACTTTTGGCATTTCAGAATATATTCTCAAGGATTTTCTTGATCCGAGGGAGCTTCCAAGATTTGAGAAGGAAAAGACGCACGAAATCTTAATCATGAAGTGCCTCACCAATGACAAGGTAAAAACTCTTGGAGTCATAAAGCACAGCAAATACATAATGACAGTGTCAGGTGAAAAGTTTGACTTCAGAGCCGAGGCGGATTATTTTAAGGATTCATCCTTCATGCTGAAGAAAATAGTCTATAAGATAATAAAAGACTTTTATGACAATCTTGAAAAAATCGAGGATGATGTAAACTATGTTGAAGACATAACATTTGACATGAAGACTGATGATGACCCTAGGGAGATTTTCAAGCTGAAGAAGCTCCTATTTTACAGGAGAAAGGCTCTCAATGGAAACAAGACAGTGATATCAAACATGAATGACCTCAATGACATTTCAATCGAATTGAGCCAGCTTGTCGATACTGAAAATACATTGACTTCAAGGCTGACTGAGATAATGAACATGCATATGACTTACACTTCAAACAAGCTGAACGAGACAATGAAGGGATTCACAATAATCGCGTCATTGATCCTGATTCCAACCTTAATCTCGGGAATCTATGGAATGAACGTGCTCCTTCCCTTAGGGAATTTAAAAGGGTCATTCTACATAATTCTCGGAATGATGGTTATATCTATCATCATCCTACTGACATATCTCAAGATAAGAAAATGGATATGAAAGCCCAGTCTGCAATGGAGTATGTGGCAATCGTAGGAATAGTCATGATAATAATGGTTCCTGCAGCTTACCTCTATGTCAGATATTCAGGAGACAGCTCTGACTCTGTTGTCAATGCAAAGATAGATTCAATAGGGAACGAGATAATTTCATCCGCTGAGCAGGTTTATTCATACGGGGAGGAGTCTCAAAAGACCATTGAATTGAGCTTCCCTAACGGAATTGAAAAGGTTGAATTCATAAACAATGAAATCATATTCCACACAATTAACTCAAAGGGAAACACGAATGAGATAGCTAAGGTTTCAAACGTTAATCTTACCGGAGTGATCGTTGCAGACTTTGAAGGAAGGAAGGAGGTAATAATAAGATCTCTTGGGAACTCTGTAAGCGTGCAGACGTCATGCAACAAATTTGACATCACATGCCAGCCGTGCTATTTTGAGGGATATGGATCTTACTACTGCACATATGAATGCCTAAACCAAGGAGGATGGTCGCAGGACAGCGGTCCATACGAGGATACAGAATGCCTGAGTGAAGTGACCCACAACGTGTGCTCTGATTATCAGTGCGTTCCAAGCTCCGGGCTTGGCGAGGATGAATGCCAAATAAATGATGAATGCGCCAACCCTCAAACTTAAAATGAAGAAATCACAGGCAGCCATTGAATTTGTAATCTTTGTAGGCGTTGCAGTGCTCGTGCTAATGGCCTACTTCTGGATCTCAAACAATTACATCAATATGACGTACAAGCAGAGGGAGATAATTTCAGGCAGTGACCTCGTGAAGGAATTGAAGAATGAAATAAATCTTGCAGCAAGGGTAGAGAACAATTACAACAGGCACTTTAAGCTTCCTCTAAGTATAAACGGCCTAGATTATTCGGTTTCAGTGAATGGGAGGGAAGTTGCGGTCACAATAGGTGATGATGAATACGTAGGGCTTCTGAGCGTTGAAATAGAGGATGAAAAGAAATTCAATTCAGGGGAAACAATTCTGATAACAAAGAGTGAAGACAAAGTTTCTCTTACAAAAGCCTGATTTTCTTGACATTTGATTTTACATATGAGGAGTGTATTGCCCTCTTAAGGAATCTTTTTGGGGTAATACTGCCCCTCTTTATCATTACATAGCACTTATTATCTTTCCAGTAGATCTTGTGATCCTTCCACTTCCTCCTGAACTCCTCAAAATGATTCTTCCTATTTGATGGAGGGCCGTAATGAATCCTATGCTCCTCAAGCGGGGAATCTTCAACAACATAATAAATTAAAGATTTTTTGCCGAACTCCCAGCCAGAGTCTATCAATTTGAACCCTTCCTTGATCATCTGTTTTTTAAGGTAATCATAAACCTTCAATATCTTGTTGCCTACGACATCCTTCTTCCCGCTTCTTGGCTTGACTTTCAGGATCAGCAGCTTGTTGAACCCTGACTTCACCTTTAGGTCCCTTATGCTTATCCCCCTCTCAATGAAAAACTCATCCGAGGGATTGTGAAGATAATTCTTGCATAGTGCTATGAACTCATCCAATTTTTCGCCTGAAATAGCTGCTGCTGCATTCCTAGTCTTGTCTGTGGGATCAATCAGGATAAAGCTTGTCTTCTTTGAGCCGTTCAGGCTTGAAAGGGCGCTTTTATGGCTGCTGTAATGATTAATAGGATCAATGAACACAGGGATCTTCCATTGCGAGGCGTTCTTCACAAGATTAAAAAAGTTGCCGTAGCGGTAAGTAAGAATTTCAAGGACATATCCTGAAAAGCCTTTTATGTAGGACTCCGCACCGTAGATGTTTCCTGCCCTGCAGAACTTTTTCAGCAACCTGACATCATCCTTGTTTTTGACATGCCTCTTAACCCAGTCCTTGTGCAGCGGGCTTACATCCGTTATGTTTTTTGCTGACGATGCTTTTTTTATGTCAAGAACAGGAATGAACTCAAATATGTATTTTCCCTTCTCTATCTGGACATAGTCTCTTGAGCCGTGAACGACTTTTTTTCTCTGCTTTATGCTGTTTATGAGTATCTGCGAAATGTCTGCATCCTTGTATTTTAAATATGGAAACCTGACGAACACATCAATATCATAATTGCCGGAAAGAAAAGTGTCCTTTGCGTAGCTCCCCCCAAGCTCAAGTTTAGCATCGGGAACCTTTATTTTTTCCAGAACCGAATCAATCAGCTCAGAAGTTCTCTTGATTTCCTGCCTTGACGGCTTTATCTGCTCAAGTATCCTCATGAATGTATTAAGCACCCTGTTTATATAAATATTTTCAATGGATGTTAGATAACCACTATTCTATTCATCATCTGGAGATACTCTCCATACTCTCTGCTTGCTTTTTTTAACCTTTGGCGTGTTTTTATCTCAAGCTCGTGCACTCTTAACGCAGAAAGACTGTCAACATCATTAAAGTCTCTTCCCCCATATATCCACAGAGAATCTATCAAGATTGAATATGTATCTTTTGGATGGTCCCCAATTATTCCCGATCCATCATGATCATAGAAGCGCTGAAAATACCCCCCATCCTCAGAATATCTCTCCAGCCTATATCCCTTGGAGAAAAACCCGCGGGAGATAGAATAGTAAACCATTCTTCTTTCATTAACCATCCTGTCAAATATTACTTTCTCGGAATAAGTATCACACCCTTGGCCCACTAAAACAAGCCCGAAAATGGCATCCACTAAAAGAGCTCTAAGATTCATTTTACAGAATTAAAAAACCAAAAATATTAAAAAATAAACTATTTCAGGAGTTTCGCAAGCTCTTTCTCTTTCTTGACTGCAATGTCAACAGCTCTTCCTATTTCATCAACGCTGAATCCAATGTCCTTGCCTTTCTGCAAAGCATGTATTCTCCCGTTGCCCACATTGACGCTCAACCTTGCATCAACAGCCTTCTCTTCTTTCGAGTCAACATCAACCAGGAGGCTCCCGCCTATTTTGTAGACCGTGCATGTTATCGGCAGCTTTTCAAGCTTCAGCTTCCCTGAAAATTCTCCGGAAACTACCTTGTTGTCCTTGTCAAGCTTCGGAAATTTAGCTTCAGATAGCGCTTTCAATGCTCCTAGTGCAGAAGCATCAATGAGATTTCCATCATCGTTAATGACCTGAATGTCAATGAAGAGCATGAATATTTTCTCTCCTTCCTTGATGCATAACTTCTTGAAATCAACAGCCTTGCTCTCCCTAATCCCTCTGTCAACAACTCTTGCGAGCTCTACAGACTGCTCATTTGGAGGCCCAAGCTCAAAGTCAGGATTCGCAATCGGGCTCAGTTCAGCCGATACGACTATCGTACCCTCATTTGGGCTGTCAGAATACGGAGTTCCAACTTCAAACTTAACTCCCACCAAAACTTCTGTTTCGCCGATTTTGCATCTTGCAGAGCCCTCCGCATACTTGCTGATTCCAGATTCGAGTTTGATCTCTCTGTAGGAATCAAGGCTTCTTCCGTCTATTCTTTTTCCTCTCTCAATGAGCGACCTAACGTAATCATTATTCATTTTGATTCTCCTTTATGGCTTCCCTGAGAGCTTTCTTCTGAATCTCAATTATATCAAGGCATCCCTTTCTTGCCATCTCCAAGCCCTTCATCAGTTCTTCCTTCGTAACTTCCCCGTCCAATTGCAGAAGGGTTATCTCGTGATTTCTCCCAGTCATTGCAACGGGAATGTCGGTAGCGCCGTCTTCATAATCTTCCTCTTCTTTGTTCAAATCAATGACAATTTTATCTCCAACCTTGCCGACAGAAACAGCAGCAACCATGTCCTTCATTGGAATTCCTGCATGAGCCAATGCCATTGAAGCAGCGCATATTCCTGCGCACCTTGTTCCTGCATTTGCCTGAATTATCTGAATGAAGACATCAACGACTGCATTCGGAAACTTCGTCAGGTCAAGGACAGGCAATAAGGATTTTGAAGTGACTAGGCTGATTTCAGTAGATCTTCTTGATGGACCCGGCCTTATTCTTTCAGAAACCGAAAACGGCATCATAGTATAATTGCATCTTAAAATTCCCTTTTCAGGATCCTGCAAAAATTTTGGATGAAGGCTTCTTGGCCCGTAAACAGCGGCAATCGCCACCGTGTCGCCAATCTTGAACATTGCAGAGCCGTCAGCTCTTGGAATGATATCAACCTTAGCTTCAATCTTTCTCATCTCGTCAAACTTTCTGTTGTCAAATCTCTTCGTGTAGCTCATTTTTTCTTCTCCAAAAATGCCTTTATCTTATCTGTGAGGCCATCAATGTGGCTTTCATTCTCAACTTTTAATATTGCTTCAGTAGCAAGCAGCTCATCATCAGGATTCTTTCCATTTATCCATATCTTTCCATTCTGCCCGACAACTATCGTGCAATTCGTGCCATCCTTGATCATGCTGACCATACTCCCCTGCTTTCCAATGACCCTCGGAACCTTGCTTGGCGTTACGGAAATAACCTTTCCTCCCTGGATTTTCCTTAATCCCGGGCCCTTGGTTGTAATATGAATGCTGCTGTGCCTTGTTATCTTTACTATTTTAGCGACAACAAAATCCCCGAAATTATAAACCTGAGCCAAATCGGCATCCTTTTCAACAAACTCCGTTGCGTCTCTGACCATCAGCGTCCCATCATAGGCGCACCCTATGTCAATGAACCATGCTCCGAAACTCATGTCTTTCACTTCCCCTATCACAGTATCCCCTACCTTTGGAACATAACTTCCCGTCAAAGGTATAACCTTTATGAACCTGTTATCAACATTAAGCAAACCCAATCTTTCAGAAACAACGTGCTTTCCCTCCCTGAAGCATCCCAGCGAAGGCAGATAGTCCATCCCTTCTGCTATGATATCTCCAGGCACAACTATGCTCTTTTCTTTAATAAGTATCCCCACTTTTATCACTCCCGTCAATGAGAAAATAACATTCCCAATCTTCTCTTCAAAAATAAGGAAAATTTTGGGGTTTATAAAATTTGCTATGAGATTTCTTTTGTGAATAAAAGGGTTATCTTAAAAGACATCTGTGAAATCATTGAAATAGTGCATCTAGCTTCTGCTGTTAAGGATCTTGCTTTCAACTTCTCCGTGTGCAATTGAGTTCAGCTTGTCAAACAGTTCATCCTGAATCCCTGCAGGAACTTCAATGACAACAACAAGAGAGCCA
>JAGVZK010000019.1 GCA_018302685.1 Candidatus Woesearchaeota archaeon
TTATATAACAACTTAAGTTAGTTTTTTATTATTTTAAATTTTGAGAAGCTCAATAATTTTTCAATCTTCTTGTTGCTTCCAAGATATTTTCTCTATGCCCATATGCGCTGAATCTTACAAAACTTTCTCCTGAAGAGCCAAATCCTGAACCAGGAGTTGTTATAACATGGCATTTTTCCAAAAATTCGTTAAAATATCCCAAGATTTTTTTTCAGGAAATTTTGCCCAAATATAAGGAGAGTTTATTCCACCATAATTTTCTATCTTTAATTCTTCCATGCAGTTTTTTATTATCAAAGCATTTTCCTTGTAATAGTTCACAGTTTGCCTCATTTCTTCAAGACATTTATTATTTATAGCCTTCAATGTAGCTTCTTGAACTATGTTTGATGCTCCATTGAATATAGTTGTCATCATCCTGTTCCAATCATTCCATACAAAGTAGTTATCATCATACTTCAGTTCTTTTGGAACAATACTCCCTCCAAGCCTTACTCCTGTAAATCCTAATGTTTTTGAAAAAGAATTTATTTCTACTGCAACTTCTTTTGCACCTTCAATTTCATATATTGTTTTTGGATAATCCTCTTCAATATATTCAGCATATGCTGCATCAAATATTATTATTGAGTTGCTTCTTTTTGCAAAGTCTACAAGCTCTTTCAACTGCTCTCTTGTTGCAACAGCTCCAGTAGGATTATTTGGAGAGCAAAAATATATCAAATCTGTTCTTTCTACTTCAGAAAGATCTGGAAAGAAATTATTTTCTGAAGAGCATTTCATATAAACAATATTGTCAAAATTATTTTTTGAATTGTTATAATTCCCTGTTGCACCAATGATTACAGAGCCGTCAACATAAATGGGATAAGATGGATCCTGCACGGCAATCTTAACATGATTTCCAAACATCATCTGCAATCTTCCAATGTCACATTTTGCACCATCTGATATGAAAACTTCATCACCTTTAAGAATTCCATTATAAAGAACATTTGCAATTTTTTTTCTTAACTCTGTATTTCCCTGCTCATCTCCATATCCAGAATATCCTTCTAAAGTTCCTAGACTTTTGATGAATCTTCAAGAGCTCTTGTAATATAAGGGATTATTGGCTCTGTAGTGTTTCCAACACCAAGGCTTATTATTTTTGCACCAGGATTTTTTTCAAGAAATGCTTTTTTTCTCCTGTTTATCTCTGGGAATAAATATCCTGAGGGAAGTTTTGAAAGATTAAGATTACGTTTCATTTTTTACTTAAACTTCTCCAATAAATTAAAATCAAGAGTCCTGAAATAATCATCAACTGTTTCAGTTCTTCTTATCTCAACAACAGAACCATCCTTTCTTAATAATAACTCTGCAGATCTCAATTTTCCATTATAGTTAAAACCCATTGAATGACCATGCGCCCCCGTGTCATGTATAACCAACAGGTCTCCGACATTAATTTTAGGTAGCATCCTGTCAATAGCAAATTTGTCATTGTTTTCACACAAGGATCCTGTCACGTCGCAACAAAAATCTGCAACTTCTTTTTCCTTTCCCAAAACAGTAATATGGTGGTAAGCGCCATACATGGCAGGCCTCATGAGATTTGACATGCTGGCATCACACCCAACATATTTTTTATAAGTATTTTTCATATGAATCACCTCGGTGATTAAATACCCATATGGTCCTGTTATCACCCTCCCACATTCCATAAATATTTTTAATTCCAAGCCATTGGCCAATATCTTTGATTTGTAAGATTCATAAATTCCTTTGGCAAGCTCGTCATAATTTACGGCAACCTGATCCGGACGATAAGGAATTCCTATCCCCCCTCCCAAGTTTACAAAGTCCAATTCAATTCCAAGTTTGTCATGCACCTCCAAAACAAGGTCAAAAATGATGTCTGCCGTTTCAATGAAATAGTTTTTATCAAGCTCATTTGAAATAACCATTGTGTGCAAGCCAAATTTCTTGGCTCCTTTTTGCCTTGCAAGCTTATACCCTTCAATTATTTGCTCTCTTGTAAATCCGTATTTTGCCTCTGTAGGATTTCCAATAATGGAATTTCCTCTCTTTAAACCTCCGGGATTATACCTAAAGCATATAACTTCTGGAATTCCCGCACATTTTTCCAAAAACTCGATGTGAGTTATATCGTCCAAGTTTATTATCGCTCCAAGCTCCACTGCCTTTACTAATTCTTCGGAAGGCGTATCATTTGATGAAAACATAATATCCTCTCCTTTAATTCCTGTCTTTTCGGCAAGGATCAGTTCAGACATTGAGCTGCAGTCCATCCCCATGTTTTCTTCTTTCAGAATTTTCATAATAAATGGATTTGGCAGGGCCTTCACAGCAAAATAATTCTTGAACCCTGGAAGAATTCCAAATGCTCTGTTGAACCTCTTTGCATTTTCAATTATCCCTTTTTCATCATAGATATGAAATGGCGTCGGATGCTTGCCTAGTATTGAATCTATTTTCAATTTATCAAAAGGCAGTTCACTTATCATTTTCAAACAGCTCTTTGTGCAAATCCTTTATTAATTTGACAGAATCCTCTTTTTTAACGACAAATGATATGCTTAAAGGGGACGCTCCCTGTGAAACCATTTCAACGTTTATGCCCTCATTTTTACAGACATTAAATATTCTCCCAAGAACCCCAAGCCTCCCCCTTATCCCTCTTCCAACAATGCATACTATCGAAGTGTCTTTTAAGATTTCAACGTTTCCTATCTCTTTCAGCTCGGAGATTGCCAAATCAAGATTTTTCAGGCTACTGTTTATGTTATCGAGCGTCATTGAAACCGTAACCTCGCTTGTGGATACTATGTCAATCGATATCCTGTACTTGTTGAATATTTCAAATATCTTTGCAAGAAAACCATGTGCAAGAAGCATATCTGTCGAACAGACTCTTATTATGGTGATATTGTCCTTTGAGGATATTGACCTAAACATTGGATTTTCCACATCATCATTGAGGACAAGCGTGCCTTTATTTTCTGGATTGTATGTATTGAGTATCCTCACTGGAATTTGTCTTTTAACTGCAGGCTTTATCGTCTTTGGATGAAGAACCCTAGCTCCAAAGTAGGCCATCTCTGATGCTTCGTTAAATGTCACTGTTCCCCACTGAATTGCATTTGGGACTATCTGTGGATCTGCAGTTTTTATTCCATCAACATCTGTCCATATCTCAATCTCCTGAACATTCAGCGCAGAGCCTATTATCGAGGCGGTGTAGTCACTTCCTCCTCTTCCGAGAGTTGTTATGTTTCCATCTCTGTCCTTTGCTATGAACCCAGTAACAATAGGAATTTTATCCAGATTTGACAAACTGTCTTTGATGTTAGGGTAAGATTCTTCAAGAACTTCTGCACTTCCAAAATTGCCGTCTGTTATTATTCCAGATTCCCATCCGCAGAGCTGTCTTGAGATGATTCCGATTGAAGTCATATAACTTGCCAGTATCTTTGAAGAAAAAACTTCTCCGAATGAGGATATCAAGTCAAGTGACCTTAATGAAAGCTCCTTCAATAAATAAATTCCATTCAAGGAATCGTGCAAATTCATAAAATCGTCCTCAAGAAAATCATAATCTAAATTTAGCGATTTCATGATATCCCTATGAATATTTATTATTTCATTTGCCTTTTCGGTTGGATTAATCCCTTTTGAAGCTTCCTTTGCGGCGCAGATAAGTTTGTCTGTAACCCCTCCTACCGCACTGACGACAACAAGTGGATTCCTGTTCAACCTGCTCTTGATTATATTAACGACATTATTTATTCTTTCTGCATTTGCAAGGGATGTTCCCCCAAATTTCATAACTATCATCATTTCTCCATGCGTGAAAAATTTAAGATTTAGTCTGTGTATGAGGCAACTCAAGATTTATTAATCTTTTTCTTGAATTCTTCCACCTTTTTTTTGTTAATAATTAAACGGCCTTACGCCTTTTCTTATTATCTGAACCAACGGAAAATTACATTCAGGACATTTCTTGTCAGTTGGCTTTGGCAGGCCTCTCGTCAATGAAAATGTTGTCTTGCATTCAGGATATTTATCACAGGCAAGAAAATATGATTTGAATCTTTTTGAATATAAAATTTTTAAATTCCCTTTTTTGCATGAAGGGCACTGGCCGACTATTGAAGCCTTGTCCTGAGTTTCTCTTAGAGATATAAGCAACTCTTTTCCAATTTCCTTCTCCTGCTTTTTGAATTTTGACAGAATCTTTGTCAAGTGATCCTTTGATTCATCAAGTATCTTCTCCGGCTTGATCTTATTTTCAAGTATTTCCTCAAGCTCATCCTCAAAGTGCCTTGTTAATTTCTCATCGATTATTTCTGGAATATACTTCTCAAGAATCTTGACTGTTTCCAACCCAAGATCAGTAACCTCTATTGACTTTTCCTTTACATAGTCCCTCTGATACAATGCCTCAATTATTGAAGCGCGCGTAGCTTTGGTACCTAAATGCCTGTCCTCTAATTCCTTTATTATTGAGGCTTCAGTATATCTCTTAGGGGGTGAAGTTTCCTTTTCCAGCTTGTTTATCTCATTTATTTTTATCTTGTCTTTCTCCTTAAATGGCGGAAGCTCAAGCTCTTCCTGCTTAACGTAGGGAGAATAAAATAAATGCCACCCCTGCTCTACAGTTTTAGAACCTTTTGCGATAAAAATTTCATCTTTAATTTCTGCCTTTACATGAACTGTCTGCCTCTTTGCCTTGTCTGCAAACGAGGCAAGTGTCCTTTTCACAATCAAGTCATAAATTTTCTGCGAATATTCGGATAATTTGCCTGGAATTTCCCCTGTTGGACTTATTGCTGGATGGGCGGGATCCTTCTTCTTTCCATTGTTTGGAACCAGCTCTTTCTTTTTCAATAATGATTTGCATGCCTTTTCGTATTTTTTCTGATTTGATAAGCTTGTTAAAAGTTCCCTGTATCCAATTGATTCTGGAAGCTGGTTGGATGATGTTCTTGGATAAGAAGTATAAGCCTTGGAATAAAGCTCCTGGGCAATATCCAGTGTTTTTTTTGGGGTTATTTTGAAAAGCCTGTAAGACTCCAACTGAAGAGAAGTCAGATCAAACGGGTTTGGCGGCTCCTGAAAGAATTCCTTCTTAGTGATTGATTTCACGATTGCTGATTTCTCATTTTTCACATTGTTATAAATTGAATCTGCCGCTTTCTTGTCAAAAATCTTATCTTTTTCATGCCACAACTCCAGAGAATTAACTGCCTGCAACTGCCAATATTTTTTAGGGATGAATTTCTTGATTTCAGTCTCTCTTTCAGCCAGAATCTTTAATGCAGGCCCCTGAACCCTCCCTGAAGAGAGAGTCTTGTAAGAGCCAGCAGCTTTTATTGCCGACATTAATGCCCTTGAGATGTTTATCCCGTAAAAATAATCAAGATAATGCCTTGTCTCTCCTGAATGAATCAAATGAAAATCAAGGTGCTTTGATTTTTTTTCATAGGATTCCACCAACTCCTTCTTGGTCAATGTTGAAAATTTCATTCTGCTTGCGTCTTTTTTATTTGCAACAAAGCGAACGATATTGTATCCTATTAGACTTCCTTCCGTGTCAAAGTCCGTCGCTACGATAAATTCATCTGCCTGCTTTACAAGTTTTTTCAAAACATTGAGATATTTCTTCGAGAATTCAGAATTTTTCGAAATTTCATTTGATGGCTTCCATTCGAGGTCAAATGTGGGATAACTGGAAGATTTTTTCTTTTCGGTCAGATTGTACAAGTGACCCACTGCACATCCTATCAATACCTTCCTATTTTTATAAGTTATTTCATAGTATGGGACCTTGTCTATTAATTTCTTGGCTGGTTTTTTTTCTGACAGCGCCTGTGCTATTTTTTCACTTTGACTTGGCTTTTCTGTTATTATTAATTCAACCATGAAGATTAAGACCTTTTAAAAGGTTTAAATTACTTTTGGATTAGAAATTTAATATTTTTGTCAAAAATTCTCCCTGATTTTATAATTTTAAATTTATTTTTTCTTAATAATTTTTTAAATCCAAAATAGCCATGAAAATAATAGTATCTTTTATGCACATTATCCTTTTGCCTCCAGGAGATATATCTCTCTTCCCCAATAAACAGAGATTTTACGGGGTTCCTGTTCCAGACTGAAATGTAGCATTCCCCATCATTTTTTAAAACCCTGTAGACTTCCTTCAATGCTTCATCAGCCTCTTTTTTATTTAAATGATGTAATGAGTTTATGCATAGGCAGTAATCAAAAAAATCATTGTTAAATGGGATTTTTTTCATATCCGCCTTCATCAATCTTACTTTTATGCCGTGCTTCTCGGAATATACTTTTGCAAAATTTAACATTTTTGAAGAAAAGTCCATTCCATACAACTCCAGATTTGCAAAAGGCTTCAGATTTCTGCAGTTGCCGCAACCTATGTCAAGCAGCCTGCCCTTTGTCCATCTTAAGCTATATATATCTCTTTTATACGTCTTCTGCCTGAAGTTATTCCATGATTCCGCCAGAATGTCCCAAACCTGTTCCTGATTCATATTAACTCTTGTGTTTAACTATTTTTTAGAGGTTCTCTGGTTCCTTTTTTAGTTTAGGCAAACCTTCTTATATCACTTTCCAAACTGTCTCTAAGTCAATTCCAAAACAATGTTAACAAACTACCTTTAAACTCAATTAACATATCAATATCACTATTCTTTCTATTTCTACATTTGCATAGCTTCCAAATATTCCTACCTTAGATATTCCATACCTTTTCAAAACAGGCAAAGCCCTCAACATCATCATTTCAATTTTTTTGTTCATAAGGATTTAATACTTAATTTCTTTTTAAATTTTCATAAGAGGCTATATCTCAATTATCTTTCCTTTTCTTCCAACATTGATTACTAATGTGTTGTCTATTTTTTCTTCTATGCCCTCTGCCTCGTGAAGATGAGAGCAGATTAAAATATCCGGCTTCAATTCTTTTAATGCCTTTCGTACTCCTTTGGACGCTAGAGTCAACGAATTTGTCTTCAGAAATGCCTGACTAAATTTTTCCATCTTTGAGCCCGTGGGTGGCGTATGAGTTACCATTATTTTTTTCCTGAGGTATTTGATTCCATTATGGCTTTTTTTTAGAAGACTGAATATTTCCTCTTCCTCCAGCGAATTGATCCCTATATTGACCCCGCTGCATCCAAAAATTCCAACATCCTCGTATTTAACTGAGTAGCCGTGAATATTTTTTACTCCATAAAATTCAGCCAAAAAATCCACGGTTGCGAGAGAATCATGATTTCCTGGAATTAAGAGAACTTTTTTGTTTTTTCTTACAAAAGGCGCAAGAATCCCTTTTGGAGTCCTGTCTGAAAACGTCAAATCTCCCGACAGAATAACCAAGTCAACATTTTCTCTTTCGGCCTTTTCTGCCAAAGACTTCGCAAGCCCAGAGTCCCCATGAATGTCTCCTGCTGCAAGTATTTTCAGTTTTTTCATGTTAAGAAGAAAGATAAGAAATTTAAAAAGTTATTTGTTTGTACTTGGAAATTTTTCGCGCCCCGAGACCCCCACTCGAGTAGGAGGGATCCCTACTGCAGTCCAAGTCGGCCCTATCAGAACCGGCATCGAGCCTGGCAACTCTCCCATTTCTTGGATGCCAATAATAATATAAACTCCCCCTAGATATACCTGATTTTGGAAGCCCATGCTCAAATACATGAATTCCTCTTTCATCTACCCCTGAGAATCTCATTCCATTATTTTTTGGACTTAATTCTGGATCTTGAACTATTTGAGATTTATCTGTTATTTTATGAATCAAACCATAATATGAATTTTCATCTCTTTCTAAGATTAAACCTCTTAATGAAATCATCACTGGCTCATCTGGAGAAGGTTTAAATCCCTTGTGCTCAAGCTGTTCATGTAAATTTCTCGCATTATAGTCATTCTTTCTAAAAGAATCTCCATTTGTTCTTAAAATTAATCTATTTTCTTAAATCCTGTATACTTCTGCAGAACATTTGGAATCATGATTGAGCCATCCTTCTGCTGGTAATTCTCAAGTATTGCAACCATTGTTCTTGAAGTTGCCACCATGGTATTGTTTACCATATGCGGTGTTTTCTTTTCAGCTCCATTGTAGTACTTTACATTAATTCTTCTAGCTTGGTAGTCTGTGGCATTTCCTGCTGAAGTTACTTCCCTGTATGCATTCTGTCGCGGAAACCATGCTTCTATATCATACTGCCTGGCCATCTTGTCACCTAAATCTCCTGAGCATATCTCAATCACCCTATAAGGAATTTCCAAAGATTCAAAGAACTTCTCTGTTATTTTCTGCATATCATTGAGAATTTTATAAGAATCTTCGGGGGCTGCAACACAAAACTGCTCTACTTTATTGAATTGGTGCATCCTGAACAACCCTTTCATATCAACGCCATGACCCCCTATTTCCTTTCTAAAACATGGAGTCAATGCACACAATTTAATTGGAAGATCTTTTTTATTCAGAATTTTATCCTTAAAGAATGCAACCAGTGAATGCTCCGCGCTTCCTATGAGATACAAATCCTCCTGGTCAATCTTATACACCACATCCTTGAAATCATCCAAATTTATTGCGGAGCCTATTGATTCCTTGTTCAGCATTATTGGGGGGATAACCAACTGAAATCCATTTTTCAGCGCAAAATCAACTCCATATCTCTGGATAGAACCATCCAATATCGCCAACTTGCTAATCAAATAATTAAACCCTTTTCCAGATGTTTTTCTTGCAGTCTCAAAATCAGCGTAGTTCAATGATTCAAGAAGCTCTGCATGATTTTTCAGTTCAAAATTGAATTTGGGGGTCTTGCCATGCTTTTTGATTTCAATGTTATCATTCTGGTCCTTTCCGCTTGGAACGTCTTTATGAAGAATATTCGGCAGCTGGTATAAGTAAATATCTATCCTGCTTTTAATTTCTTCCTGCTTTTTTTCTAAGTCTCCTATTCTTTTAGGGAGCAATTTAGCCTGTTTTATTTCCTTTTCAGGTTTTTTTTTCTGCTTTAACAATTCATTTATCTTTTGGGAAATTACATTCTTTTCATGCCTTAAATCCTCTATCTGCCTTTTTAATTTCAAGAATTCTTTGTCTCCCTTCAGCAAATCGTCAAGTATTTTCAGTTTATTCGGCTTGTTTCTTCTTTTTATGGAATCTACAATAATTTCTGGATTATTTCTGATTAGGTTAATATCTAACATATATTTTTAAGAGAATTTGTTGAATTATAAACATTGCTATGGGAAGATTTAAAAGTGTTTTGTTGAATATATATTTTTCAAAAGAAACGTTTAAATAGATATTGGTTTTATAGCTTAATTGGGGGTTGCAAAATGGGTAAAAAGAAGGAAAATATATTTGAAGTGTTTTTTAGAAAAAAACCTGCAATGATTTTAGTTGCCTTAAGGAAAGGCGGAAGAAACAGATACGGCAGTATTTTGGCGAAAGAAGTTGATTGCACTTATTCTCATGCTGTTAAAATCCTCCAGGAAATGGAAAGGGCCAAATTGGTCAGCTTTGAAAAACATGGGAGAATTAAGTCTATTGAACTGACAGAAAATGGGAATAAAGTGGCAGAATACATCGAAAAAATAAGGGAACTTCTTTGACTATATCTTCTCTCTCTTGTTTTTCAATCATTAGATAACAAACGGGCCCGGAGGGATTTGAACCCACGACCTATTAACCTAAACACTTCTGTCTATCTGGTTAAGAGCCAGTTGCTCTACCAGCCTGAGCTACGGGCCCGTGAAAAATCAGTAATCAATAACGTTTTTATATTTAACTGATTTCTAAAATATGTGGAAAGAAAGATAATTAACATCAAAGGCCTAAGCATAAATAAATATAATAGGGGTGAGGGGGCTTATGATCTCCATATTCTCCTGGAAGTTGATGGGCAGAAAAAAATTCTGGTCAAAAGATACACATACACGAAGGCTGAGGAAATAGTGGATGATGTTATTCAAACAGTAAAGAATAAATTCAGAGAGTATGACTCTTTTGAAGAAAATCCCCTAAACCAGAGCATGATACTCATGCAGAATCTTGAGGATGTCGAGGAAAAGATGGTTAATTTCATCAAAAGGGTGCATGATAAAATTAGGGATTTCAAATCCCAGAGGTCCTATACAAATTACATAAATATGTACAATTCAATTGATGGTTTGGGTGCACAATTCTGATTTAATTTTTGCTTAAAAGTTTTAAGCTTGATTTTTTGTTATTTTTATTTATTGGAAATCAAATATATTGGACAACAAATATATAGTAAATCCAATATCAAATAAAAACATTTATAAGCTTAAAAGTTTTAGTCTATGTTTGAAGATGAAGCTACCAAAGTTTATTGAATTTAAAGGATTTTTGACACTGAATATACTTCATTTAATTAAGAAAAATAAGGTTTGCGGCGACGATATTGCAGAAATTATTGGATCCAAAAAGGGAAACAAGCTAACTCCTGGAACTATATATCCTGCACTAAAATACTTGAGACAAAACAAACTGATAGTTTACAAGCAGAACGGAAGAAAAAAGATTTATTCGCTGACAAAGAGAGGGGATAAAGAATATAAAATCACAAAGAGAATTTTTAAGAAGATGTTTAAGGAGATGATTTAATTATCTCCTTTTTTTCTTTTTTGCGACTTTTTTCTTTGCTTTCTTTTTTCCACCACGTGCCATTACAGCTTCGCAAACATTTCCTTTACCATCAACGTAATATAGATGTCCTGGCTTCCTTGTAATAGCATTTTTCAGGATAACTTTTCCCATTTGTGTACACCTCCTTTTTTAAAGACTATCGTCGTAAATCAATAGCCTTCTTTGTTTATAAACTTATTGTATCTCTCAGAGGATCCGTCGATTTCCTTGAAGAGTTCGGGATTCTTCGTTTAAGTTTGCCTAATACATCTATTTATTATCATACAAAAACTCTATCGGTGATGGAACTTTTTTCAGTTTTTCCTTGGAAAGGTGTGTGTAAATCTGCGTCGTTTCAAGCGAAGAATGGCCCAGTAATTCCTGAATTATCCTTATATCAACCCCTTCATTTAAAAGATGGGTAGCAAAAGAATGCCTCAGCTTATGGGGGCTTACTCTTTTTGTAATTTTGGCCCTTTTAGCAATATTTTCGAGCGTCTTTTGGACATTCCTAGGTGTTAAAGTTTTATTTTTTCCAGGAAAAAGATACTCTTCATTTTCATTTAAGGTAGATATGTATTTTTCAAGATCTTCTAAAACTAAAGAGGGTATTTTAAAAAATCTATCCTTAGCTCCCTTGCCATTTCTTACCCACCCCTCCTTATTTTCTATGCTTAAATCTTTTAATCTAAGATTACAAAGTTCGGAAATCCGCAATCCGATTGAATAGAGTATCTTTATCATCAATCTTGACTTCAATGTTTTCGCATGATCTATCAGCTTTATCACTTCTGCCTTGGTCAAAATTTCAGGAACTTTTTTTTCTACTTTTATTGTTTTAAAATTGATTATATTTGTCTTAACAACTTCTTTAAAAAAAAACGTTAATGCTGCTTTTTTAAGCGCTAGAGATTTATTTGAGAAATGATTCAGCTTCAAATCCGAGAGGTATAACTTAACATCGTCCTCCTCTACCTTCTCAGGAGATTTTTTGATATAATTTAAGAATAGTCTGCTGTGGGTCAGGTAGGTTTTGATAGTATTTTCTGAGAAACCTCTTATTCTTAACTCAATCTCTAATTTCTTTAACATAGTAAAATCTTTACCTCCCTCTCTTTGATGTGATAATTTCTATTTCTCTGAACTTCTGTGAATATTTTGTAAGCTAGTCTGTCTGCATCATTTACAACTGGAAATATAGTATCTCCTCCTACGGCAAAAATTAAATGATCTCTTTCAAAATTTAGTCTACTTTTGCTGTTGTAGATTGTCAAGATGTCTTGAGCTACCCCCTTTATGTCCTCTCCATCTATGTAGACAAATGTTCTTGAAGGGATAATTTCAAAATTTAGGAGCAAAGTTGATATTGCCTGTGCTCTTACGCCGTTTTTTTCAAAGTAGTCAGAATTATTCCTCTCAACTATTGTATATTTAAAATCTTCGAGTTCCTTAATAATTTTTTCAAGTCTAACACGAGACCTTATTTTTTGGAGCCTTTTTGGGATTATACCTTCTGGATTAGTTGAAAGCACAGAAACATACACCTCTGGAAATTTTCCATGATTTGACTCATCTATCCCTATGTAAACATTTTTTGGAATCAAAATTCTAGTAGTTTTAATCACCTCTAGAGTATAAAAGCACTAAAATATTATAAACTTTACGCATAATGTGTATTATCAGAACTATTCTATTGGTTTTCCGTTATTAATTATTTCTAATAGACTAAATTTATATCCAAAATCATTGATTTCCCTCAAATAGCTCACTACTCTTTCTAAAGTTGGACTCAAACTCAATAATCCCCCAATATAAATAAGCCCATCTCTTGTTAAAATTGCCTGGGGAATAAACGGAAGCTTCAAAACATAGCCTGAATCTAAACTCTTTTTTAAACCACTTTTTTCTAACGGGCTCAAGACAAACAACAATGTTCCAGGATAATCACACCACCCTATATGAGTCTCTATTGGCAAAAATAGCCCTTTTGGATTTTCACCAATTTCCAAAGGGATGTATACTTCTCTTCCATCTTTTACTGTTGCAACTATTATTTTGGCCATTTTAACTATAAATATTGTGTAGATTATATAAATTCTTGAATCTCGATGGAAAGCTTCGACCTCCAAAAACATTTTGAATGTAGTTTTTAGCGCTTGTAACTTCTGAATGCTCTGGATGTTCTCTTCCTAGATTTTCAAATACTCTTCCGTCCTCTAGAATTAAGATGGCTATGTGGTTTAAGTTTTTTATGTGCTTACTCTCTCAAAGTATCTTTCATCCCCATTAGTCTTATGTGATTCTATTGGAAGGAATGTTAATTCTTGAATAGTCCCAATAAGATCTAATTTATCAGAGTTGGGTAACCTTAAAGATGTTCTTATTTCAAGTATTCGCGAGGGATAATTAAAAGAAATTAGGTTGAGATCTGATGAGATTCCGTATCCAACTAAGACTTTGGTTATTTTTCTCATAAATGTTAAACAGAGAGAAAAATATAAAAGATTAGCTTTTAATCTGTTAAAGACATTATTTCCAATATTATTCCTTCATTTACGCTCTTAAGCTACACTCCACTTGTTTTTTACTTATGTCCCCTACAATTTTTATTGTTTTATCCTTTTGTCAACGATTAAAAGTTTTAATCTAAAAGCTCTATTGTGATCTTAATTTTTTTGTTGATTAAATTTTCAAAACCATTTCTTTTAATATTAAATTGTGGAACAAATTGGCTATCTGTATTCACCACCATATTTTTACCTTTGGAGTAGGACGATGTGACTTTTAGTATTTCTTTAAGTATTTCAACCATAAGTTTAATAAACAATTAGAAATATTTAAAATTATGGTTTTTTGGCTCTTCAAGAGAAAAAAAGAGGCTGATATTGAACATGTTCATAAGGTCATGCAGAGTTCTTTTAAGACTGTCAAAGAAGATATGAAAAATGTTTCTTCGTGGATATATCATTTTAAGGAAAAACATTCAACTCATGATCAAAACTTTGAACGACTGATTAAAGAGATTCAAAATTTAAGGAAAAGTTATGAACAACATCTTGAAGATCATCATTCTGGGGGCGAACGTTCAAACGTTCATGAACACGTTCAATCGTTTGAACGTTCAAAATCATCGTTCATGAATGTTCAATCATTAAAAAATAGATTTACTCCTTCTCAAAAAGTTGTTTTGGACCTGTTTAATCGGGCAAATATCCCTTTAGATTATGAAACCATCTCAAATGAGCTTAAAGTCAATATTGTAACAGCTAGAAGACACGTCAATGATATTAAAAAATTAGTGGAAATAAGAGAAATGAGGGATGTTGATAAGGGTAGAAAGGTATTTTACCTTGACAAAAAGGCCAAAATGATCATAAAAAGCAAAAAATGAGTCTTAATTGTTAAAAAAAATATCTGAAAGTTTTATTTGGTGATCATTTAGATTTCTTGAAGCAAGAATTTTATCCAGTATTTTTAAGTCTTTAAACTCTTTTCTTATGGAAATTAAGACTTTGCCGCTTATAATTTCTTTGTTTATTGGTGCTCCCTTGAGAATTAAATTATTTATATGAAAATTTACTGTTCTTTGAGAAGTGATTAGCCTTTTAGATATATCTTTATACATAACCTGCCTCCCCATTTCTTCTTCTAACTGATATACGACGATAAAAATAGAATATTCCCGATCAGTTAACAGTTTTATGAACCTCTCGGTCTCATTATCGATGTATTTTATATCATTTTTTACTTGATTTATGGTGGAAAAGTCCTGGAAAAGTCCTGGAAAAGTCCTGGAAAAGTGTCGGTTAACCACCCCCTTATTTCCTATGGAACTTTGTTCTTTTTCCTCATTTTGGGGTTTTTTTTCTAAAATTACTGATTTTAAGAACTCTATTTCTTCTTTTAAGAGTAAAATATCTTTTTTTACTCCTAAGAAAGCTTTTTTGACCTCTATTTCATTATACAATTTTTTTCTTTGTAACAATTTAAAATTATTAGATGGAATAGCTATAAATAGATTGTTGAAGAGAAAGATATGAATAAAAAAGAAAACAAAAGAAATATATATAAGAAAAAATACATTTTCTGAGAGGTGATTTGGTGGTTAAGATAGATCTTAGGACAAATGTGAGTTTTCTCGTTATTTTTATAACTGTTTTAGTGCTAGCTGTATTGCAGGGTGGGGCAATTAGCAAGTCTTTTTTTGGAACTAAGGAAGTGTTGGTTAGTGATATTCAGGTAATCGCTTTTGTTATTTTGACCCTCTTTATTTTGTTTGTTGTGACCCTTCGCCCAGATAAGGTTTATTTGAGCGCTTATTCTTCAATGACTTTAGGTCTTGTTGTGATAATAAGTGCGTTTTACAATTTATTCAAAGGGGCAGATGGAGCGAATGTGTTTCAATTCATCCTAGGCCTAGTTTTGATTGTTAGTGGATTTTTATTGAATAGGAAGGGAATCTTAAGCAAAAAGGATGTTTATATAGTTGAAAAAGGGCTCGAACACTATAAAAAATAATCATTTAAAAATGATTATGCTTATAAAATTAGTTTTGATTCTTTGATTATTTTTTAAAAATTATGATTTACTTGGGGAATATATATAAACAAATTTAAGCCTAAGGTTTAAACAATGAGCAAAGAACTTGAAATCCTGAGTATAATGAAGAAAGTTGGTTGTAAGTGGGAAGAGGCTGAAAAGAGATTAAAAGAAGAAACTAAGTTGGAAAAGTTCATTTAGCCTATATACTCGCTCTTTTTATCTGGAGACATTGCAGGCATCACTTTTGGCAGTTGTATCTGCGGGGGAAGATTGACTTCTTGGCTTAGGATTAAAGCTTTTATGTTTGCCTTTGATAAAATTGTATTCGCAACCAAGGTTGTTAATCCTGTTGAAAGCTTTTTTTCCTTTTTCCACTGAGTTTGCAATTTTTTTATCTCTTCTTCATTATCATAATAGACTAAATGCCCGTTCATCTCCACACTGCCTATTTTGGGCTCGTAATCCACCCTAAATTCAAATAATATCTTCAATGCTGGCTTGGAGCCCTGAAAGGCAATCTCTGTTAATTCCACATCTGTTATATTAAAATTGTGATTTATGTTTATATTTCCTACTGCTTTACCTGTTTTTTCTGCAGACATCTTATCAAAAACAAAATTAACTATCATATTGATCCCTCCTGTTTTTTATTGAGTCCTTAAGAATTTATATAAATTTATCTATTATTAAGAGTTCCTGTTAACCGCATATGTCACAATTTTTAAATATATTAAAAAACTATGGTTTATATGAGTAAGATATCAGAAAAAAAGAAAGACAAAATAAAGGGGGAAATCTTGGGGGTACTCTATGAACATTTTCCTAAAATGATATTTACAAATAAGATTGCAGATGAAATCGCGAGGAACAATGAATTTGTTCTTAAATTGTTAAATGAAATGGAGGAATTGAAGTGGATCAAAAAAAATAAAAGAATCGCAAGAACGTCATGGGGATTGACTTTGGAAATTTACAACCAATATGAAAAAATGGCTAATTAGGCTTGTCCAGTTTTTTGAGCAATTCCTTATGCTTTGACCAGTCCAAGACTGATTTGAGAACCTCTTCAATGGTTTCAACGGGAATTATATTCACTTTCTTCTCATCCTCTTTTGACAATAAAACATCCTTCAAATTTGACTTTGGGATTATCACATTTTCTATACCTGCCTCTATTGCCGCTTCTATTTTTGATGTAACGCCCCCTATGGCTAAAACTTCCCCTCTGACTGATAGTGATCCAGTCATGGCAAAATTTTGTTTTATAGGAATCTTTTTTAGAGCAGATATAATTGCGGTTGCAACGGCTATGGATGCCGAATCGCCTTCAACCCCACTATCTGTAGTTTGAATGAACTGGACAAAGATATCATACTTTTCTTTTATATCCTCTCCAAAGTACTTCATAACGATTGCTGAAACATTTTTAACGGCTTCTAATGCTATTTTACCCAATTGGCCTGTTGCTATGAAATCTGTTTTTTTACCCCCAAATGTGACTTCTGATTCTATTGGAAGAACTATGCCTGAATAATAACTATCTGAACCCAAGACTGCAAGGCCATTTACCTTTCCTATTAATTTTCCTGTTGTGGTTATAACCTGATATTCTTTTTTCTGATCAATATACTTGTCAGCAATTTGCTGCTCAAGCGTTCTTACCAGCTGCTTGGCTTTTTCTATATGTTTTGGCTCTACCTGGCTCGCTTTTTCATCCAGCGCTATATCTCCTGCCGCCCTTATCAAACCGCCTAACTCTCTCAATCTTAACGTCAATTTTCCTGCTCTTCCTGCTCTTTTTTTTGCTTCATTGATTATTTGAATTGCTGCTTCTCTTGTAAAGTGTGGAATTTTTTTGTCTTTCTGAACTTCTTGGGCGATGTACCTGACTAATTTTAATCTATTCTCTTTACTATCATCCATTTCAGAATCAACATAAACCTCATAACCATATCCTCTTATTCTTGATCTTAGTGCGGGATGCATATTTTTCAAGGTTTCTGGATTTCCTGAAGCAACTAAAATGAAATCTGCCGGCACCGGCTCTGATCTCGTCATAGCTCCTGACGATCTCTCTGATTGGCCTGTGATTGGAAATTTCTTTTCCTGAAGAACTGTCAGCATGTCCTGCTGCGACTGCGGTTTTAAATTTGCTATTTCATCTATGAATAAAACTCCCTTATTAGCCCTATGAATCATTCCTGGAATTAACCTCTCGTGCGGAGGAGTTCCCAAACCCCCAGACTGAAGAGGATCATGAAGAACATCTCCAAATAATGCGCCCGAATGTGCGCCTGAGCCATCTATAAATGGGGCCTTGTCGACTTTTGAGTTGTTTACTAAAATTTTTGGGGTATCTGCTGACTGGTTAAAATTCATCCTCTTGCCTAAATTAATGAATATGACCATCAACCCTAAAAATATCATTGAGCTTATCAAAGATGCCGCCGCCATAATATCTCCATATTCCTTTCTTATCCACCAGGGAGATATTATGGCGATGACGGCTACTATTATAAAAATAAATGATTGTGATTTAAATGAAGAAATTGACTGAATTTTTTTCTTGGCTAATAATTTTGCGGCTTGTCCTTTTGGATATGTTTTTATTAAAGGAACATTTTCATCATCTGGATTTTTAAATGCTACTATGTCCTGCAGATTCTCTTTTGAAAGCAATTCTGCCAGGGCCTGGGCAATAAGGGATTTTCCAACGCCCGGACTCCCTATCAACAACAAATTTCTCCTCTGTTTCGCTATTTTCTTGAGAAGCTGAACTGCTTTATCCTGGCCTATAATCTGATCTATGATTAATTTTGGCACATTTATTTCTTTAGTTGTTTTAAATTTGAATTCATTCATTTTTCAAGAGCAGAAAATAAATAATAAAAAGAGTTTATAAATCTTATACAATGTCTTCTTCAGAGACAACTAAATAATCTCCAGAAGCTATAACAGCTGAAAAAGGAATTATTAATTGATTGTTTTTGTTTTTTTCCAACTCAAAACCTTCTGCATAACCGGTCGGATTTTTCAAAACCACTGAAATTAACTCTCCTGTTCTTATTTCAAATTCGATGTCTGCCACCTCTCCAAACTTCTTCCCTGCCTTCGAAACCACTGTTTTACCCATTAATTTTTTAGAATTTGTCTTTTTGTCTTCTTCCATGTTTTTGTATAGAAAGATTAAATATTTAAAGGTTATTATTTTTAAAAAATTATTATTAAATATATTTTAAAAATAATGTACTACCCCCACACCTTGGTTTCGTGTGGAGATGGAAATTTTGATTTATTTCGTATGGAAATTTATTGATATCTCAATTCATTAGAATTAAGCGTTATTTGTGATTTTATTGTATAATTTAATTTTTTAGCTAATTTTATTTTTACTTTAAAATAATTAATATAATATAATTTGCCTATTTAGCCCTTGTATTATCTAAATTCAGTAGAATTTGTCTTTTTATTTTTATTTTACTATATAAATTTTTCTAATATGTATTATATATTTATATTATTATATTTTAATATATATAAATAAAGCTATATTACTACTTTATAGTTCCATACGAAACTTAAGGGTTAAATTTTAAAAAGTGTTTTGCATAGGAAATAGGGGTGTGAGTATAATAATGTTTAAATAATCAATTAATAGTATAATAAAATGAAGAGGTCGAAACTTTCTGTTTTTTTGAGTGATTATTTAGACAGGCAGCCTTTATTTAAAGATAAATTGAGCCTGCAAAGCAACTATACCCCTGAAAATATCCCCCATAGAGAGGAACAGATTGAAGAGTTGGCAAGGATATTAGCGCCCTCTTTGAGGATGCATAAGCCTTCAAATGTTTTTATCTATGGAAAATCCGGAACAGGCAAAACATGCGTCAGCCAGTATGTAGTCAAAGAAATCTTTGAAGCGTGCAAGAAAAACAAAGTCAGCGTGAATTATTATTATCTTAACTGTAAATTGAAGAAAGTTGCCGACACAGAATACAGATTAATCGCCCAATTAGCAAGAGGCTTTGGGCAGACTGTTCCGGCAACAGGGCTGCCAACTGATGAAATTTACAAACTTTTTATTGAATCGGTAGACAATAAAAAACAATTGTTGATATTGATTCTGGATGAAATTGATCAGTTGGTCAATAAAGTTGGTGATGGAATTCTTTATAATCTGACGAGATTGAACTCGGAATTGAAAAATTCCCAAATTTCCATAATAGGAATCAGCAATGATTTGATGTTCACAGATAATTTAGATCCGAGAGTTAAATCAAGCCTTAGCGAGGAAGAGCTTGTTTTCCCCCCTTATAATGCATTGCAGCTTCAAGATATTTTGAGAGAAAGATCGAGAATAGCTTTTGCTGAAGGGGTTATTAAAGAAGGAGTAATAGAAAAATGCGCCGCTTATGCTGCGAGAGAGCACGGGGATGCAAGAAGGGCCCTAGAACTATTGAGGGTTGCAGGAGAGCTGACAGAGAGAAGCAATGTAAGTGAAATATCTATAGAGTATATAGACAGCGCCGAAAATAAAATAGAAAAAGACAGGGTGCTGGACATAATAAGAACACAGCCCAAACAATTTCAAATAACCCTTTATTCAATCTTGAAGTATAATGGGAATGGAAAATCAATTTTTACAGGCGACATTTATGAAGACTATCTGAAGATGTGTGGCGATGTTGGCCTGAAACCACTGACCCAAAGAAGAGTTTCAGATATTGTTGCAGAGTTGGATATGCTTGGATTAATCAATGCTAAAGTCATCTCAAAAGGAAGATATGGGAGAACGCGACAAATAAGCTTAGCAGTACCTTCTATGACGCTGCCAAAGATAAAAGATATTTTAAAAGAAGGATTAGGATTATGAGTTTTTTGACCTTATTGAAAAAAGGATATTTGATTAGCCCTGATTTAGATGTTGAAATCAATGATGAAGTTTTGCTTAAGATAGATTCGATGAAGGACAAGCCCCTAGTTATAAACAAAGATTTTATTCTATCCCTCCATGACCCACCCAATGGAATTAATTGGAAAGAGTTCGAGAAATCGAGGGTTGAATTTGAAAAGAGGAACGGTAATGAAGATTATGAAACTTTTTTAAATATTTTGAGGTATAAGTCAGACGGCGAAGTTAAGATTAAGATAGATTCCGTTCTTGAAGATTTAAAGAAGCAGCCGAAATTAAAATTAGAGTCCAGCGAATCTTTTACACATGATGTTATTGTTGTTAAGCAATATAAAGAGAATGTTAAGAAAAGAGAAGTTGCAGACTTTGTTTCATATTTCAAGGCAAGGTACGAATCGCTTAAGAAAATTTTGATGAACCGGCCAGAATTAAAAAATGTTATGTCAATAAACAGGGTCCTAAATAAAAATAATAATGAGGAGATATCGGTAATAGGGTTGATTAGCGACATAGGCCACACAAAAAATGGCAATATTATTTTAGAAATAGAGGATCTGTCTGGGAAAATCAAATGTATAATTTCTAAAAGCAAGAAAGATGTTTATGAGGACTCTCTAGATCTTGTTTCGGACCAAGTTGTAGGTGTTGTTGGAAATAATTCAAAAGATGTCATATTCGTCAGCAATGTCATCTGGCCAGATATACCAGCTAATAATAAAATGAAAAAATTTGACAGAGACTGCTATGTTGTTTTTACTTCAGATATTCATGTTGGAAGCAGGATGTTTTTGGAAAAAGAATTTCTCAATTTTATCAAGTGGCTGAATCGTGATTATGGCGACGAGGAGCAGAGGGAGATAGCAAAGAATGTCAAATATTTGTTTTTAGGGGGAGATTTAGTAGATGGTGTGGGAATTCACCCAGGGCAGGAAGCGGGATTGGTTATAAAAGATGTTATAAAACAGTATGAAAAATTTTCAGAGTATATCAATTTGATTGATAAGAATATTAAAATCATCGCGATTGGGGGGAATCACGATGCTATAAGGCTGGCAGAGCCCCAGCCAATAATTGATAAAAAATTTGCAAAATCCATCTATGAGCTTGGTAATATCCAACTCTTTACCAACCCATCCACAGTTAATATTCTATCATCAGAAAACTTTGAAGGTTTTAATATCCTAATGTACCATGGATCCAGCTATCCTTTTTTGGCGGATAATGTTGAAAGCATAAGAATAAATGGGAGGCTTGACAGGGCCGATTTGATAATGAAACATAATCTCAAGGCAAGGCATCTTGGGCCGACCCACAACTCAATCCAATATGTTCCGGATAAGGAGGAAGACCATCTTGTTATTGATAAAGTTCCAGACTTTTATTTGTCAGGGCATATTCATAAAACAACTGCACTAAATTATAGGGGAGTGACCTTAATAGGGGCTGGCTGCTGGACGGAGCAAACAGCAGATCAAGAGAAGAGGGGGATAGTTCCAGATCCAGCTAAAATTTTGGTGGTTAATTTAAGAACAAGAGAAGTTAAAGTTTTGAATTTTAAAAATGATTAAAAGATATTTAGATTCTATTGAAAAAGAAGTTCACAGGGCTTATGATTTAGCTAATCAGGCAAGAGCTAAAGGCTTTGATGCAGTTAATTCAGTTGAAATCCCCCTGGCAAGGAATATGGCTGAAAGAGTAGAGGGGCTTATCAGCTCTGTTGCGCTTCAGATTAAGGGGGCGGGCATTCCGGCGAGACTAATTGAATTGGAGTCAAAATACAGCAAAGGGGATTGGAGAGTGGCCTTTGAAATTGCATTGGAGGTTGCAAAGGAAAATTTCTGCAAATTTAAAAACAGGGTGGAATCTATGGAGGTTGGAATCAGAGTTGGAATAGCATATGTCACCAACGGAGTCGTTGCAAGCCCCCTTGAGGGTTTTACCAAACTAGAAATAAGAAAAACCCGCGATGGAAAAGAATATTTTGCAATTTATTTTTCCGGCCCCATAAGGAGCGCAGGCGGCACGGGATCCAGCGTTTCAGTTTTAATATCAGATTATGTGAGAAATAAAATGGGATATGCTAAATACGATCCAACTGAGCAGGAGACTAAAAGGATCATGACCGAAATTCTTGATTATCATGAACGAATTACCAATCTGCAGTATTTTCCAAGCCAGGAAGAGATAGAATTTTTCATGAAGAACATCCCAGTTCAGATAGAAGGAGAACCAAGCGAGAAGTTTGATGTCTCAAATTATAAGGATTTAGAAAGGGTTTCTACAAATAAACTTAGAAGCGGAGTTTGCCTTGTTGTTGGAGAAGGTTTGACTCAAAAATCCTCAAAACTTTGGAAGCAACTATCCAGATGGGGAAAAGAAATGGGGATGGAAGACTGGTTTTTCATAGAAGATTTTCTAAAATTGCAAAAACATATCAAGGCAAGAGAAAAAAAGGATGATGACAGCAATGAAAAGATAAAACCAGATTATACCTATATCTCTGACATTGTTGCGGGAAGGCCCGTTTTAGGCCATCCGTTGAGAAATGGCGCTTTTAGGCTGAGATATGGAAGAGCCAGGACAACCGGCTTAAGCGGGACCGCCATCCATCCGGCGACGATGATTGTTTTGAAGAATTATATTGCAATAGGAACCCAGCTGAAATGGGAAAGACCAAGCAAGGGAACTGTTTTAAGCTCATGCGACTCTATTGAAGGCCCGATTGTAAAACTGAATGACGGTTCAGTCAGGTATTTAGACTCCTGCGAAGAGGCCAGAGAATGTGTAGATCAAATTGAAGAGATAATCTATCTTGGGGATGCATTAGTTCCTTATGGAGATTTTCTTGATAGGGGCCATATACTCGTCCCCCCCGGCTATTGCGAAGAATGGTGGCTTCAGGAGTTGAAATCAAAGATTGAGAATGAGAAAGAATTCTGCAAAAAAACAGGGCTGAGCGAATTGATATATTTAGGACTATTGAATGATTTTAATTTTAGGATTAGCTTTGATGAGGCAAGGATTATCTCCGAACGATTGAACATTCCTTTACACCCAAAGTATACTTTTCACTGGAAGAGCATAAACAAAGAAATGTTGCGGAATATTTTAAATTGGATTGATAAAGGGTCTGTTAAAGACGATAAGGTTGTGATCCCTTATACATACAATTTTGTCAGAGACATCGAAGATAAAGATGCCAAGAGGGCTTTGGAACTGCTCGGAGTCCAGCATAAGAATGTCAATAATGAAAATGTTATTATTGATGGCGATGATGCAAGAGCACTTTTGTTCAGCCTGAATTACAATGACTTAAGATTAGACAAGGATGATGTTTTAGACATACTCAATGATAACTTGAAAATAGCAATAAAAGATAAGAATGGAACTTTCATCGGCGCCAGGATGGGCAGGCCTGAAAAAGCTAAAATCCGAAAATTGACTGGAGGCCCCCATGTTTTGTTTCCAGTAGGAGAAGAAGGGGGAAGGCTGAGAAGCTTTAACTTTGCTCTGGAGAGGTCAACAATCAAAGCCCAGTTTCCGATTTACGTGTGTGAGCCGTGCAATTTTAAGACAATTTACCCATACTGTATAAAGTGTGGAAATAAAACAGAGCGGTATTCCAAATTAGGAGAAAAGTATGTAAAAAATGGAGGAGGATCCCCTTATGAAACCACAAGTTTGAATATTGAAGAATACTTTTCCAACTGCCTGAATGTTCTGGGAACTGCAAGTTATCCTGAAGTGATAAAAGGAGTTAGGGGAACAAGCAGCGCAGATCATACGCCCGAGAATTTGATCAAAGGAATTTTAAGGGCGACTTATGGAATTAATGTGAACAAGGATGGCACTACAAGATATGACATGACTGAACTACCAATAACCCATTTTAAACCCCTGGAGATTGGAACATCCATAGCTAAGCTTAATGAGATGGGTTACGAGAAAGACATGTATGGAAATGATTTGATTGATGAAAACCAGATTCTTGAGATAAAGCCTCAAGACGTTATCCTGCCCGGGTTTAATGGAATGTCTGAAGAAGGATGCGACGAGATCTTGTTTCGAACTGCCAACTTCATTGATGCCCTGCTCCAAAAATTTTATAGACTGCCGAAATTTTATAATGTTAAGAGTAAAAATGAGATGGTTGGGCATCTTGTTGTTGCCTTGGCTCCGCACATTTCTGCAGGGATAGTTGGAAGGGTTCTTGGTTTTTCCAAGACTCAGGGGTTCTATGCGCATCCGCTAATGCACTGCGCTGTAAGAAGAGACTGTGATGGGGATGAGGTGGCTGTTATGTTGCTGATGGATTCTCTAGTGAATTTTTCAAGAAAATATCTCCCCTCTCACAGGGGTGCAAGACAAGATACACCATTGGTTCTAACACCTTTTTTAATTCCCAGCGAGGTTGATGACATGGTGTTTAATATGGATATTGTTAAAGAGTACGGGCTGGAATTTTATGAAGCAGCCGAGGACTATAAATATCCATGGGATGTAAAGATAGAAAGAGTTAAGGACCGGCTTGGAAAGGACAATGAAGACAGTGAATACTGGTTTACGCACAATGTTTCAGACTTGAATTTAGGAGTTAGGGTTTCTGCCTATAAACTTCTTCCGACTATGGAAGAAAAAGTCCGTGGACAAATGGAATTATCCCAAAAAATAAGGGCTGCTGATGAGGACGATGTGGCGAGGCTTGTTGTCGATAGGCATTTTATGAGAGACATAAGGGGAAATTTAAGAAAATTTTCACAGCAGGAGTTCAGGTGTGTCAGCTGCAACTCCAAATATAGGAGGCCTCCTTTGATTGGAAACTGCCCGAAGTGTGGCGGAAAAATAATTTTTACTGTTTCTGAGGGATCCATAATAAAGTATCTTGAACCCAGCTTAAGCTTGGCGGAAAAATTTAATCTGTCTCCCTATTTGCAGCAGACTTTGGAATTGACTAAAATTATGATTGAAAGCATTTTTGGGAGGGAAAAAGAAAAACAGACAGGGCTTGGAAAATGGTTCTAATCTTTTAGAAAAGTTTATATCCTATTAATACATATTATTGACTATGTTTTTACCTAGCCTGGTAAGAAAGAGAATTATTCTTCCTATGATATTTGCTTTAGGAGTTTCTTTTGGCGGCTGCGGCGGAGGAGGTTCTGGCGGCGGTGATTCTTCTTCATCTCCGAGTGGCCCTTATCAGCCGTCTGGATCCGATGGAGAAACGAATTTTGAAGGGATTGCTAAAGTTGAGGTTGGGGGGAATGACTTCGAGATACATGTGACTGATTCTTATGGAGATGGATTGGAGGGGATCGTTGTTAAAGGTGAGAATGTTGGAGGAGGATATGGTTTTATTGCTCGTGATCCCTACCATGATTATTACACCAATGTAGTTTATACAAATTCCCCAAGTAAAGGGGTGGTTAATGATGGATCTCTTTTTGGACGAGTTTATATCCCTTTACGACAAGGGACCGGTGAAGAATTTTTAATTGAAGAAAAAGATGTAAGCCATGCAACGTCACATCCTCTGTTTAGTGGCGTTCCTTTTTCTCAGCTTAATAAAATTTATCAGGATAATGACGGCTTATTTCAAAATACATACCTTATTGAGTTTTTTGGCGAGAGTTCGGGCCAAGGAGGACTGCAGATTGCATCTAAAGGGAATGAATTCAGGCAGGACTGGATAGAGAGCTCTTCTCAAGGGCTTGTCTTGAAATTTACTCAGATGATGGACCCGCAATTTGACCCCGATGCATATTATGTGGATATCCGCCAAAGCAATTATCTTGGTGTTTTGTCTCATACAGAAAACGAAGATAGGCTGTGCACTCTTAAGGGGGATGTTATTGACTGGCATGGGAGCCCAATATACCCTGCTGAAGTTGATATATTTTCTCCTTTGAATTTGGAAGCGGTGACGAATTCCGGGGGAAGGTATGTTTTATTTCAGATTAAGGAAGGAGTGCATGGTGTTGTTGCCAGTGCTTATGGTTTTGACACAGAAACAGTTTATAAAACTTTTACTTTTCAACCCTCTATTTGGTCTTCATATTGGCTAGACTTTGAATTGGATTTGAAACAGCCAGATTTGGAAACCATAATTTTACAGCCTGGCCCTTCTGATGGAAAAGATGCACTTGTTAGTTCATCAAACCCTGATGTGAATTATGGTTCTGACGATGAGCTGAATGTGTTTTTTGGTGATTGGGGCAGTGGATTTATGGAAACAATGAGCTATATTCAAATGAATATAAGTAATATCCCTTTTGGTTCCGAAATTGTCTCCGCTAATCTTTACGTTTATGGGTTTGATGGAGGGGGTGCTAATGACCCCTTCATATACGTTGGAAGGGTTACGTCTTCTTGGCAAGAAAATTCAATAACTTGGAATAATGCCCCGGAAGTTAATTCTTATGCTTATGATAATCTAATTGTTTCTTCTGCAACAGCGGTTTGGAATAAGTGGGACGTTACCCCTCTTGTTGATGGCTGGGTTAATGGAACTGCGAGCAATAACGGTTTATATTTGCGTATTTTTGATTCTCTTAATGAACAGATTTTTGCAGGTTTTAGCAGTGATTATTTTCAATCTACTCAGAGGCCTTATATAGAAGTGGAATATTATCCTCATTAGAACTTTACTGTATACTCAAAATAATCATCGTAGGGGTTTTCCAAGGCCATCATTTTTTTGTTTGACAATTTTTCGAAGTGTTTTCTGAACGGCCTAATGGAGTTTCCATGTGCAGAAATGGCGACATTTACCCCGTTTTCTTTCATAAACTTGAGCAGATATCTTATGAATGCATTGACTCTTTTTTCAACCCTCTTTATTGACTCCCCCTTTGGAGGAGAAGTGTTGTATGACCTGTGCCAAATGTTAAATTGATTCACTCCGTAATTTTCAATCACAGCCTCATGAAATTTTCCTTGAAGGGCTCCGTATGACCTTTCGATCATCCGATCATCCGTGATTACTTTTTTACATTCTGGATGATGCTTTAGAACTCTCTTCAAAGTATCTTTTGACCTTGATAATCTTGTCTGAAAAGCCGCCTCAATTTTTTTGTTCTTCAGTTTTTTTGCTATTGTTTCTGCCTGGTTGATCCCATTTAGCGTCAATTTTGAATCCTTCCATCCAGTGAATCTCTTTGATTTATTGAAATAAGTCTGGCCGTGTCTGAAAAGATATATATTCAGTTTCATTGTCATTTAGATATTTTAATCTATATAAAAGATTTTGGATATGTTTAATAGCACTGTGATTTTATCCGGTTTATGGTTGATGTTTTGATTACTCATGAGACTTTGTATGAATTGTTGAGAAGGGAAAAATCCAGAGATGAAATTCAGAAGCTTGATGACAATTTTTATGGCGATGTTTTAACTTATATCAAAGATAAAAAAGCCATCTTAGACTCCCAAAAAAGCAAAGATAACATCTTTTCGTCCCAAGAGGTTCAGAAGACAAAGAAGCAGATGGACAATGTTTATGGAATACTGAAAGATTTGTATGAGAGGAGGGAATCCAAGATAATAAATTTGGCTTTGGCTTCTTCAAGAGTGGATGGCAAGGGCTCTGAAAATTTGCTTGATGTTGAAAAAATTTTCCATGATAAAGTGAAAGAGATAATGAATTTCCAAAGGAGGGGGGTTTTGGATAATCTGCTTAATGGAAGGATTCCAGATGTTTCAGAACCGAAAGGAATAAAAAGCGATATTGAAAATAAGATTTTAGTAAGGTTTATAAGTCCAGTTCCGAAATTTAAAGGAGAGAATGGATTTATTTACGGGCCTTTTGAGGAACATGATGTGGCAAATTTGCCTAAGGAGCTGGTGGATTTGCTGTTGAAGAAGGGAAGAGCGCAGATGATATGAAACTACCAAAAAAAACAAACAGATACTGCAAACACTGTAAAAAAGCCACAGAGCACAAATTAACTCTGGCTAAGGAAAAGGGGAGAAGCGCTACACATCCATTGTCTCATGGAAGCACGAAAAGGATTAGATCCCGCGGAGGAAGAAGAGGCTACGGGAATTTAGGGAGATATTCAAAACCTGCTGTGGCAAAGTTCAAAAGGACTGGGGCGAAGATTTCAAAAAAGGTCGTTTTCAAGTATACCTGTTCAGTGTGCAAAAAAACAATTTTATCCCATGCGGGGATAAGGGCAAAAAAAGTTGTGTTTGAATAAGATGATTAAGGAGACAAAGTCCAAATTTGTGAAGGTCAGATGCGCTAAATGCAAGAATGAACAGATAATCTTTGGGAAATCCTCAAGCAAGATAAAATGCCTTGTCTGTGGCGAGGTTTTGTCTAATCCATCCGGCGGGAAGAGCAAGATAGAGGCGAGAGTTCTGGAAGTTTTAAGCTAGGATTTAACAACTTTTATAAACCATTCTCTTTTAATTCCTTAAAATGCTCTACAAGAAAAAAGGAATGCCGGAAGTCAACGAAGTTGTCATGTGCAAC
>JAGVZK010000020.1 GCA_018302685.1 Candidatus Woesearchaeota archaeon
TAGCAGTTTATGATATTCTCGCAGTAATCGTATCCTGATGGAACTTTTCCCGGCTTTATCCCTTCATTGTTTCCTGTCATGTCTATTATAGTATAATACCTTTCAAGAGGGAATCTAACAAGATTGTATGCATGATTTGAGGCCTCAACCGTGTAAACTTCATCTTCCTTGTACCCAAGCTTTCTTAATAAAGTTGTGACTGCTGCAGAATAATCCACGCATGTTCCAGTTTTTAATATGTTCAATGATGCGTGAGTCGGCACTTCCGACAGTGCTACACTGTTTAGTTGCAGGTTGGTTGATGACAGCCATTCTCCTGGAGGGTTATTCTCCGGCGTGTTTGGGCATCTTAACCCCCTGTTTTTCAGATCCTGAGGCAATGGCTCAGCCCTGTATAAATAATTCTGTGATGGGCATAATTCTTTGACGCCTTTGCAGCACATTTCAGCATCGTAGTAACCCTTCATATACACTGCCGATCTTCCCATGCTCTTTATTATGTACAAGGCCTGAATTGATTTTGCGTTTGCCCCATATTTTTTTGCATAATTGCACGGCTCTATCTTTGATGATTCTTCCAGCTGATCATTCGAGCATTTTATTGCGTCTTCTATCACTGGATCCAGGCTTTCAGAGCAGACTTCAAAAGTATCGCAGCTCTTTGACTGGCTGTTTATCTTTATATCCACGCCTTCGTTTGAGGGCCATGCCTTGTTGCAGATTGTATCGTCCGGGAAATAATTTGTTGATGTCTGACTGCATGTTGTCTTTTCCATTATTTTCACATTCACCGTGTCCTCAGATGATTCCCCTTCAAAATCTGTGACTGTCAGCGTTATGCTGTGATCGCCCTCGCTTAATTCAAGCCTTGTTATTTTTTCTGAGGCTATCAAAGTTCCCCCTTCATCCCACCTGTAGCTGTCAGGGCCTATATTATTTTCTGCGTCGTATGACAATGATGCGTCAAGAATTATCCCTTGGTTTGGAGGGGAGGTTATATCGCTTCCAGCATTCGCGATTGGCTCTGTATTATATATCCCCCCAACAACATCGCCTTCTTCAGGAATCTGATTTATTATGCTGACGCCAAATGATGCAGAAGTTTCATCTATCCCATCAGAAACTGATATTACTAGATGCGTGTCCCCGCTCTTTTTTGTGCTGCATGAAACTGCGCCTTGGGCTATGCTGCAGTCCAAATAATCTGTTGAATAAAAATTGTCCTGGTTTTGAAAATAATAAGTTAGAGAGTCATCATCGATATCTGTCGCAGATATGTAAACGCTGAAAGGCTCTCCCAACAGTACATTCATATCTTCTATTTCCTGAATCACAGGAGGAAGATTTAATATTTCAGGATCTGTTGTCTCCTCCCCATCAACGTTTTCAATGCAAAGACTCTCTTCACAGATGTAATTTAATGAGCATCCGCATATTTCACAGTTGGGGATTAAGTTCCCGCCGCTGCAGTAGAGAGGCTTTTCTGAACTGCACTGCCCTGTCGGAGTTCCGTCCTGGCATCCCTGAACTATGCATGGCTCTGCTTCGCTTGGCTTGCTGCTTGAAGTCCCGCATTGATTTGTGTCAGTGCACTTTCTTGTCCTTTGGCTGTTTGTGCATTCTGACCAGGGAGTGCATGCCCAGGACTCCCGGCATGAAACTCCTCCAATTGAAGTTTTTTGAGATGTCGAGGGTATTGTCTTTTGAGGGGTTGATACATCAGACGAATTTTTCGTTGAATCAACGGGTGCTGATTTTGAGTCTGATGAATCCTGGACCTCTGATCCGACCGTAAACCCGGTGAATATAGACCTGAAATCATCCAAGAATTCGCCCGCCGAATATGCGTATGCCGCTGGAACTATCAGTGCGAGCAACAGCATCATAAACATCTTTTTACTCATACAATACTGAAGGATTTTCTTAATATAAATTTATTCTTTTATCTGGCTTTGAATTTTCTGAATTTTTTCAACGCCCTTAGCCATCTCACTCTCCAATTCCACTCTAACCTTCATAAGACTGTTTATCTGCCCGCTTACACTTTCCTTTGTTTCATCTATGCTTTTTTCCACTGCTATTTCAGCACCCACAAGGTTAAGCAAATTATTTTTCTCTGTTATTCTCCCCCGCGTGAAAACTCCCTGCCCTAAGGGGATTATTATTTCTGTGTCTCTATTGATTTTTTTCAGCTCATCCAGTGACTTCCTGAGAACCTGAAATTCATCCAAATTAGAATCAAGCTTCTGCATCTGAGCCTGAATATTCTGCAAATTTTGGCTTAGAATCTGGAGCTCCAGGATTTTACTTTGGTCTGCTTTTTGATCCTGCATTTTTATCTTTTTTTACCTTCTTTTTTGACGGCTTTGGGCCTGAGGCTTTTCCCTTTGGCTTTGTGGTTTTTATCCCCTCTTTTTCCATTGCCTTGTGGACTTCAGCTGTTGAAGCTCCTTTCTTGATGCTCAGCTTTCTGCCAGTCACTTCAAGATGATTTATGTTGCATTTTCTTCTCTTTACATTTCCGTCGATCAAAACATGGGTGCTGTCTATCTGGTCAACTATGACGCAGTACCTTTTTCCTTCCCTTCCCACCAATTTTACGCATAAGTTTCCTATCATTTTCTGTGCCTTTTGATTATTTCTCTTCTTGATGCCATTGGAGACAGGACTCCTCCATACGGCCTCTCCGGTCTCTTTTTGGATTTGCTCAGCTTTTTAATCCTTGAGGGTATGTCTCTTTTGACTCCTGATAGCTTTGAACCTGTAATGCTGCACTCTGTTTTTTTCGGCTTCTTTCTCTTGTAAACTAACTTAACCCCATGAGTGATTTTTTTGTACACCCTTCTCCAACTTCTTGATCTATGTCTCGGTGCCGGCATTTTGTTAAATTAAATCAATAAATTTTTAAAACCTTCCTAATAATTGCGCTGAACACTATCGCGCTTATCAAATATACCCAGAACCATGTCAGCCCAAATATAAGCTTTCCTATCGGGTCGTAGGTCACCCTTAGCCACCCGAATATTATTATCAGGGGAATGAATGTTATGATCATCGGCTTTATATTCTGGCCCATCATTTTAAGGTTCTTCTCCATGATCTCCTTCTGCTTCTGCATGGCCTTCTCAGGATTGTCTTTTAATTTTTTTATTTCTCCTTGTAGATTCTTCATGTCTTCCTTGTGCTGCTTCAGCTCCTTCTGATTAGTCAAAAATTTATATGCCAATGAAGTCAGCAAGGTAAGTATAAGTGAGATTATAAGCATTGAAACCAATGGACTCCACTCTATGAGAGATCCAAATATTGAGTTGAAAAAGCCGTCTAACATTTTATTTCGCCATGAATTTCCTCAGTCCAGGATACATATCCGCCATATGGTCTGATGCTATCTTTTCATAAAAGTTGTAAATTATCATCACTGTCAGCAAAATTCCCGTGCCTCGGGATAATGCCCCTGTCAAATCTGCCAATGCAGCGAGCAGGCCGACTGCAAGAGCGCCCATTACTGTTAATGGAAGTATGTACCTTTTTAATATTTGCTCTAAGATCCTCTCGTCTCTCCTGAACCCAGGTATCTGCAGCCCTGAGGCCATAATCTGTTTTGCCTGAGATCTGGCGTCCATTCCTGATGTCTGCATCCAGAACACTGAAAAAATTATTGCTCCTATGCTCATTATCAGTACGTAAACAATCCCCTTGGACAAGTCTAGGAATGTAAACGACCCTCTTATTATGTTTCCAATCAGGTCAGGATTGTATATCCATGCTACGAGCCCTGAAGTCGGCACGTTTCCGGTAAATGTCCCCAGAATAGGATATCCCCATCTTTCGAGCAGACTTGCCCAAAGCTGGATATTTGCAAGCAGCGCTGCCACAAGGATTACAGGAATATTTGAAGTGTAAATGAACCTTAGAGGCCATCTCATTCCATATCCCCTTACCCTTCCGAATGACAGAGGGATTTCAACTTTCATCGCCTGAGTGTAAACAGACACTGCAAACACGACTACTGTAAAGATTATTGCAGACAAGGCTAGCAGAGCCTCAGTAGGATTTCCGCTGACTAATGAGTAGAAGAAAACAAATATTTTTCCTATTGGCGCCTGGCCAGTTCCAAATGCTATCAATCCTGTTGTTGTCAATGGAGACAGCGCCCTGACGAATATCTCTGCAGACACTCCCGCCGCGATGAACAATGAAACTCCAGATCCAAACCCCCATTTGCTGCAGATTTCATCCAGGTAGAGTATCAGCATTCCCCCAAGGAATAACTGGAACACCAGCACCCAATGGGATATTCCAGCCTGAGGGCTCAAGCCTCCCATGAATACATATATGATTGCTTCGAAGATTATAAAGAATATCGTCAGAATTTTTTGCAGACCCTGAAACATAGCCCTCCCTTCATGCGTTTCGGTTTTGAGCTTCAATATTCCTGAGCCGTTCAACAGCTGAAGCACTATGGATGCTGTTACAATAGGTCCTATACCAAGAGAAATTATCGAGCCGAACTGCGCCCCGAGGATGATTGCCAGATAATCAAATTGCTCCAGCGCATTCTCCCCCAGGCCCCAGAGAGAGATTATTCCGAGGATGAAATAACTGACAAGAACTATCAGCGTCCACTTGAGCTTTGTTTTGAATTGAAGGTGTTTTACCTTTGGACTTTTTACCTCTGGAAGAAATTTAGTCAGATTTGTTATTATTGACATTTACCTTCCCACCCATTTTTTTAATTTTTTCGACGGCTTTTTTTGAGGCGCTATCAACGCTTATCTCAAATTTTCTTGTTACCTTTCCCGAGCCAAGCAGTTTGTTGAATCTCAGCTGCGATAAATCTATTCTTATTGTGTCATTATCCCTTTTTGCCTTCCCATTTTTCAACAGGGTCATCAGCTTGTCTTCAAGATCTTTGATGTTTACTGCATTTATTTTCTTTTTGTTTTTTGACCGGAATCCCCTCTTGCCGAAGTATCTGTTCCCATATTCCTTGAGAATGGATGGCTTTTTCTGATCAGCCCTTTTACCGCTTCCTGCCATCCCCCTTCCTCCTCGATTGCCTGCGCCCCTTCTCTTCTTCTTGGCGCCTCCACCATGCGTCTGGGATCCCCTATACTTGTTTACTTTTTTTCTTTTGCTTTTCATTTTATAGCATTTTTATTATCATGTTGTTGATTTTATCCTTCCTGTACCCCAAAACTCCTCCGAGGCTGAATGGGTATTTGACACCTTTTCTTTCAAATCCCCCCGTAGGAGGCTTCAGCCTGAAGTATAACTTTAGTCCAGGTATGTCTTTCAACTCCTTCCTGAACTCAAAAAATTCTTTTGTGAATCCTTCTATGCTGCTCTTTAATTTCTCCCTGAGATATTCTTCGCTTAGGTTTTTGCTGCCTACTATTTTTCCCCTCACCTTCAACAGCTGAAACATAGTTTTTTCATCTATCTCCCCCCAAGTCACGTAGTCTTTTACTTTCCTCAACATGCCTACATGCGCAGGAGAATTTTTTATTATGACGCATGAATTTTTATTTTTCAGCCTCAACATAGCGAGAGTGTCTTTTATGTCCCCCTTTACTCCTATTGATCCTCTAATTCTTATGACTGCAATTCTTTTCATTTTATCCTGCCCTCAACCATGTGATGTTGCCTTTTAAAATCTTCATCCACCTTTGTCTTTGACAGTTTTCTAAGGGCATCAAAGCAAGCCTTGATTAAATTCAGCTTCGTCTTGCTGTTTTTTGATTTTGAGTAGATATCTTTAATCCCAGCCAGCTCAAGCACTTTCTTGCATTCATTTTCAACGCATAATCCTGTACCTTTTGGCGCAGGTATGAGCTCAATTTTTGCCGATCCTGATTTTCCGCTTACTTTGAAAGGTATTGAGTATAAATTTTCTCCACCGGTTTCCCACGAGCCGCACCCTCTCCTTATCCTTATTATGCTCAGCTTTGCCTGTTTCACTGCCTTTTCCCTTGCAGGCATGGTTTCCTTTGATTTTCCATGTCCTATTCCGACATAGCCATTTCTGTTTCCTACGACTGCAACGGTTGCGAATTTAACGTTTGTCCCCTCTTTGGTCTTCTTTTGAGTTTGAATCCATATGGACTTTTTTCCGCCGCCGAATTTTCCTTTTGACTGGCCTGCATTGATCAGCATCGATTCCAAATTTGGAAACAAGGCATCAATGATTTCGGGCTCAAGAATTTTGTATCCTTTCTCGAGTATTTCATCAATGTCTTTTATCTCTCCGCTTTTTACTTTCTTGCCCAGCTCTGTCTTCGGATTCCAGTTTTCATAATCAAATCCTCTATCTCTGACAATCCCTTCCGGGATCTCTTCAACAATTTTTTCTTCTTTTTCAACCATTTTGCATTATTTTCTTTTTCACCTTTTCAAAATCTGATTCCTGGTTTATATGCTTGCCCTTTATCCTGTCATCTTCAGGGAACACATTTGGATTGTGGCTTGTCTTTAGCCCTCCGTCAATGCACCCCTTTAGTGCTGCATATAACCTTGACTTGACTATGCTTTTCTGAAGCCCCAAATCAAGTATGACTTCCTCAATTCCTTTTTTCAATGTTTTTTTTCCAAGGATCAGGCCGGTTAGGTAGCTTGCAGGGATATTTGCAGAGGAGTGATTCCACCCCATTTTCTTCAATTCCTTTGAGTTTGCCGCCGTTAATATCTTATCCTGCGCATTCTCGCTTTCAACCACCTGAAGATTTATGTTCTTTAGGGATTTTCTGATGACCAATCTTGGCTTTGACGATTTTAGCAGCTTCAACCTGAGCTTGTAGTCTGTCTTCTTCTTTCTTGCCCTTTTTTTCTCTACAGTGAATCTTTTACTTGCCATTTTTCAATAATTTTCTTTCTTCCATATAAGTCTTTAAGTGTCTTTTGCTTCTGAAAAATCCCCCTTTTGCCTTGAGATACAATTCCTTGTATGTCCTGTTGTCAATTAGGCTCTTTTCCTTCAGCGTCTTGAGGAGCAGCCTCTGCAACCTTATCTTTGCCATCCAGACTTTTTTTGGCTTTGCCCTTGCTGTTGCCCTTCCTTTTCTTGATCCTTTTCCTTTTCGGCGTCCTTTTCTCTTCTGGATCAGTCTCTCTCTTGCCCTGAATCTTGATCGTCCTCGCTTTGGGTTTATTTTTATTGTTCCTTTGCTGACGAGACCTCTCAGGTCGCCTTTTGTTATTGCCTCTTTTATATCGCTTAATTTTTCAGGATCAAACTTTATTCTTTTCTTGCCAACCTTGAATAGGGACTGCGCGATTCTTTTTTGAACTTTTAGTCTCATATTATAATCCCTTCTCCAAAACCTTTCTCTTCTCCTCTTTTTCTTTCTTTTCCTTTTCTTCCTTTGACAGTTTTTCCTGCTTCTTTTCCTCTACTTCCTTTTTGGCGTCCTGCTTCTTTTCCTTCTCACTCTGTTTCTTCTTCTTTTCTTCCGTCCTTTTATTGACCTGTTCAACAAGCGCTTCTGGATTTTTTATGTTTAATATGCTCAGGCTTAATTCCTTTGATCTGCGTATTATCTCCAATTTTTTCTTTAATCCAATTGATGATGAAATAATTATTCTTTTTTTTGCATTTTCCAAATCTTTCATGCTCTTGACTAATGTAAATTCTTTTCCTTTTTTGCTCGTTCCGTAGCCTATTCTGGGAGAATCTCCTTTTCCCTTTTTTCCAAGCCTCAGCTTGTTATGAAGACCCCTTGGCCTTCTCCACTTGCTCCCGAGCTTCTTCAATATTGACTGCCTTCTCTTGAATTCGGGCTTCCTTCTTATTTTGCCTTCTTTATTATCCATATTCCGTCCTGATATACTCTCTTGTCAAAATTTGCACGCCTCGTTGACTGTTCAATATTTGATGCTGTCTGCCCAACCTTGTCCCTGTCCACTCCGGAAACTTTTATTATGTCACCCTCAATCTTCACTTCAACGTCATCAAGTATCTTTGCTTTTCTTGGAATTTTTTCACCAAAAAAATTCTTGATTACTATCTGCTTGCTCTGGATTGATACATTCATTGGAAAATGTCCGGAGCATATCTTCAGCTGACATTCGTAGCCTGTTTTTGCCCCCCTTATGAAATTGTTTATGTGAGCCCTCAATGTGTTAAGTATCTTTTTTTCCCTCTTTGAGGATTTTTTTACCTCCAAGATTATAGTATCATTCTCCCTTTTTATTGATACCATAGGATGGTATATTTTTATCCTGTTCTGTCCCTTGGGACCCTTGACATTCATCTCATTCTTCTCCAGGGTGAGGGTGACATCCTCTGGGATTTCAATTTTTTTTATTATGTCCTGCTTCATTTTTAGTATATGTAAGAGATTAGCCTTCCTCCCTTCCCCTGCTCCTTTGCCTCTTTGTGGGTTATGAGCCCTTTGTTCGTTGATAAAATTATTATTCCAAAATCCTTGGCGGGAAGATACCTCTTTTCATATTTTTCCATATCCTTGATCTTGATGGAAAATCTTGGCTTTATTGCACTGCACTTGTTTATCTTGCCAAGCAAATTTATGTGAATCCTGCTCTTGTTTCCATACTCTGTCTCCTTGAATTCTCCAATGTACCTATTGTCTCTCATTATCCCGAGAACTTTCAGTATCATCTTTGATGATATATTAGCCGTGTACTCTTTCTTTCCAACTTTTTCGGCATTCAGTATGTTTGAAAGCACATTGCTTAATGGATCGTTTAGCGTCATCTTACATGTATTTTTTAAACCCTATTTTTTTTGCATTAAGTCTAAAACACTGCCGGCATATGTTAAGCCCGTATTTCCCTATGTGGCCTCCGGTTCTTCCACACAGCCTGCACTTTTTAAGGGCTTCGCCTGTTGTTCTCTTTTTAGGAGCGTTGTGCTTGAGGAACTTCTCCTTTTTTGAAGGCTTTACTTCGAGCTGCTTCAACATTTTTCTGTGATCTGATGCTGTCATTCCTCAACCTCCTGTTCAATGAGTGCAACATTAAATTTGCTTTTCACAAAGTTCATCGCGTCATCCCTTGATATCAAATGTTTTTTTCCTATCTTTCTCGGGATAGATCCTTTTCTTATTCTGAATCCGGGCCTTTCCAGCGTAACTGCGGCCTCGAGGCCTATTATTCCTATATCGGGCTGATACTCTATGCCTGGGATGTCTATGTACTCTTTTATACCGAATGAAAAATTCCCAAATTTATCGAATTTTCTTTTTTCCAAATTATTTTTCTTGGCCTGCAATAACCTTGCCAAAACTTTCTGCGCTTTCTCCCCCCTCAGCGTGACCTTTGCTGCTATTGGGAGCTTGGGCCTTACATTCCATGTGGGAATTCTCTTCATGGTCTTGGTTTTTATCGGCTTTGAACCGGTTAATACCAGAAGCAACTTTGCAGCCTTATCCAGCCTGTCCCCTGATTCTCCGACCCCTATGTTCAAGGTCAACTTCTCTATCCTGATTTCCTTCATATTATTCATTTTTTATGAAATCCTTTTCAATTATGAAAATGTATTTTTTTGGGACCTTAATCGTTTCTTCTTTTATCCTGACTTCAGCATGGTTATTCTGGATTTCCGAAATAACTCCATGGCTTCCAGAGTATTTTCCTGAAGTTATGAATGCATACGAGTCTTTTTCAAACTTCAGCGCCTTTATGACCTTGCCTGTCTTGAGGTCGATTTTCAAGGTATCATTGACGTGATAGTCGTTCTTGTCCATAAGGAAATTGCTGCTGTCGTGCATATTTACCTGCAGTTTATTCTTCTTCAGCATCTTCTTGCCTGTTATCTTCATGTATTTTGCATGTGAATCCTTCTCTTCTATCTTTTGAAGGCTTATTTTTCCCTTCTTGTTGAGAATTACAATATAATTCTCATTGTTTCTTGGAATATCGACGATGTCAAACAATCCTACAGGGAACCTATGATCCCTCCTCACTTTTTTGTTTATTGTTATCTCTTTCCTGTTGAGGATGTTCTTAACTTCTTTTGTGGTCCTGGCATAATTCAAAATATCCCTTACTATCAAGTTCAGCGGCATTGAGTCTCTGGTCTTATGCGGACCAGGGCTTGGCTTTGTCACCCATGTATGTGTTTTCTTGGGAATTTGCCATGTCCTCGGCATTCTTAACCTTTTCAAGTGATTTTTAACCATTTTTCTTTTCTAATTTCTCCTTTCTTTTCTTGTCTGTCAGATTTAATTCTGTGATTATCAGGTTTGAAGGATGAACCGGACAGTAAACTTTTGTCCCGTCGTTCTTTGTTTTCTGGCAATTTTCAATGTAAACTTTTGTTTTTTTAGTGAATACTTTTTCAATTTTTCCAGTCTTCCCTCTGAATATCCCTCTGGCAACCTTGACTTTGTCCCCTTTTATCAAAGGGATGCTTCTTCTCAAATACTTTTTAATTAATTCTTTCGAGAGATGAGATGAAATAAATTTTCTTTTTATATGCAGCGGAGCATTTGCTATATACTTCCTCTTCTTTCTGGGCTGCGCGCTTTTCTTCCATGATGTTGAAAATTTCTGCTTCATTTTATACAACTATTGGTGCAATTTTTGATATTCCCGGCCATTTCACCGCCGCCTCTTTTGCGACAGGGCCCTTTATTATAGTCCCTTTTGGGCTTCCTTTGTCGTCCTTCAATACAACTGCTGCGTTATCCTCAAACTTTATCCTTGTTCCGTCCCTTCTTCTGTACTCTTTTCTCTGCCTTACTATTACTGCCAGCACGGTCTGCTTTTTTGTTCCTGGCTTCCCCTTAACTACTGAAGCATTGACCAAATCGCCTACGCCAGCGGCAGGATATCTTCCTTTTACAGTCTTATGGCCCTTTACTGAAAATATTTTTATTATCTTAGCCCCCGAATTGTCGCATGTCTGAACTCTTGTCCCTACTGGCAGAGCCTTTACTATTCTTGCATTTACAGGTTTCATTTTTTAATTATTTCCGTTATTATGAAATGTTTTGTCTTTGAAATTGGCTTACATTCGTGGATCTTCACAATGTCCCCAACCTTTGCATCAATCTCTTTCGGATTGTGAACCCTTATCTTTGATGTTCTTGTTTCGTACCTTTCGTATTTGCGAATGTAGTGGATGTGCTCTACTTTGACAGTTGCAGATCCAAATGCATCCCTCTTTACTAATCTACCTTTAAGGATCCTGCCTCTTGGAGTTATTTTTTCATTTTTCATTTTCTATTTTTACGTGAGATAATATTATTTTTTTCCTTCCTCTCTCAGTGTCCAATGTTATTGTGTTTTTTGTCTGGTTGACGACTCTGCCGTTCAACCCTTCGAGTGTTTTGTTTTTTGATTCCATTATTTTTATTTTTGAACCGATGATTATGCCCATGGTGTTTTTTATAGTCATCTTATTTCTATTGATTCCCCAGGGAACCCATATTTTATGAGCTCTTTTTTCACCTTTTCCTTGTGGTTCCCCTGCAGTTCAATTGTGCTGTCCTTTATTGTTCCCCCGCAAGCCAGGCTTGACTTGAGTTTTTTTGCGATGTCCCTTATGTTGACATCCCTCTCAAAGCCCTCTATCAGCGTCATTAATTTTCCGAATCGCCTTTTGACGGTTTTTATATTTATTCTCTGACCTTCTTTTGTTATAGACTCTCCGACCCCTAATTCCTTGGGGAGCCCTGTGATTGGGTCTATCTTAACCATTATTCTTTTGTTTACCTCCTTTGTTTTTCATATAAGTCAGCAGTCTTGCAATGTTTCTCTTTATGTGCTTTATTCTTCCCGGGTTCTCTATCGATGACTTCGATGATCTTTTTGAGTTCACCTTCATCAAATCTTTTCTCAGATCCTCAAGCCTTGACTTGAGGGATTCATGATTCAGACTTTTCAGCTCGTTCTTCTTTACCATCTTTCTTGCTTATCTTCTTGATTTTTTTCAGCTCGTCTTTTTCTGGCTCTATATCTGCTTTTATATCCTCTTTTAATTTCACATCATCAGGCAGCTTTACATCCGGAGTCAGTATATGAACTTTTACTCCGATTGAGCCCGACTTGAGCTCAGCAACAACAAGAGTTTTCTTGATGTGGTTCAGTGAAATGTCCCCTGATTTTTTCAGATGCCCCGCTGAAAATCTCCATGTTTTTGACCTTGAACTTGGCACGCCCCTTCCTGAAATTATTATTTCTGCGCCGGTTGCTCCGGCATCCATCACATTCTGGAGCGCCCTGTATCCGACTGACTTGAATCTCTTCGGGCCAAATCTTTCGAATGATGACACTATTCTTTCGGCAACTGATTTTGGATCCAGATTCGGGCTTTCTATTTCTATGATTTCAATCTTTGGATTCTCCATCTCGAACTTTTCCTTAAGCACTTCATTCAGCCTCTGGATGTTTGATCCCTTTTTCCCGACGATCAGGCCTGGGCGCGATGTATGAATCATTACTTTTTCACCCAGCGGTGTTTTTTTCAGCTCTATCTTCGAATAAGATGCCTTTGGCAGTTCATGCGAGATATACTCCTGAATTATATACTCTCTTACATTCTTTGACACTATTTTCTTCTCAATCATTTTTTCTCATTTACCCTTATCTTTATGTGCGTATTTTTTGCTCTTGCTCCTGATTTTCTTCCGTATCTTGGGGTGTTTGCCCCCTTATCTGCAGATATGTGGGATATGATCAGGTTTGAAGCCATCCCCTTATTGATTGCGTTTGCCTCTGCGTTTTTTATCAGCCTTAATATTTCCTTTGACGCTTTTATGGGATACCTCCCAGCCATCATGTTCCCTTTCCTGTGAGGGATCTCGTGATTGTGCCTTATGTATGGAACAGCCTGCTTTTTCTCTATCACCCTTTCAAGGAGCTTCTTGGCCTTTTCAGTAGTCTTGTTTCTCAGCAACCTGCATATCTCGATTGACTGCTTCGTCGAAATCTTCAATGATGCTCCATTAGCTATTGCTTCCATTTTATTTCACCGATGCGGCAGAGCTCGATTTTGTTGCTCCTATTCCCGGGGCTGAGTGATGTATCCTCTGCCTTGTCAATGCGAACTCGCCCAAGTAGTGCCCGATCATCTCAGGCTGGATTTTTACAATTTCGAACCCCTTCCCTTTATGAATATAAATTGTCAGGTCCACCATTTTTGGCAGGATCACTATATCCCTGCAGTGGGTTTTTATCGGCTTCTTGTATTTGCCATCTATTGTCTTATTTATTTTATCCAGCAATTTTTTTTGGGTTTCTGTGAATCCTCTCAACAAAGATCTTCTCTGCCTTGAACCGATTAGTTTGGCGAATTCCCTTGCATCAAGTTTTTTCAATTCCTCTATTGTTTTGCTTTTAAATATGAATTCTTTCATTTTATTTCTTCCTACCCGTCCTTCTTGCCCTTATCAATCCTATGTTTCTTCCAGGAGGAGAGTTCTTCTTTGGCGTCTTTGGCTTTCCTACATGCCTTCCCCTACCCGAACCAAATGGATGATCAACTGCATTCATTGCGACTCCTGAAGTCTTTGGCCATAGTCTGCTCTTTGATTTCATCCTGTGGAACATCTTTCCAGCCTTGAGCATTGGCTTCTCCTTGAATCCAGATCCAGCGATGACGCCTATTGTAGCCCTGCACCTTGGATTGAACTTCCTGCTCTTTTTTGATGGCAGTTGAATGAGAATGTACTCGTCCGTTTTTAATACTATTCTTGCTGTGTTTCCTGCTGACCTGCAGAATGAACTGTTCTCCTTAGGCCTATTTTCTATGTTGAAAATTTCCATCCCCTCAGGGATTTTGGCCAGCTCCAAAATTGAGCCCGGAGTCAAACTTTTCTCGTCGTTGTAGTGAATTATCGAGCCTTCCCTCACCTGAACCGGTGCAGGGATATTTATCTCTTCATTATTGCTGAACTTAAGGACAGCCAATGGGCAGTTTCTCGCCTGATCCTTTATTATCCTCACAACTCTCCCGATCAGTATATCATCTGTTTGAGGGTACTTCAAGGAATACTTGTATCTGTGGGATGGCGCCCTGTATCTGGGGGTCCCCCTTCCACGTCTCTGCGTTATTATCCTTTTTCCCATTTTATATCAATCCTAATTTTGTCGCCACATCGATGGCAGGTGTTTCCGCTGATAGCGTGGCATAAACCTTTTTCTTTCCGCCAGGCAATATCAGCGTGTTGATCTTTTCTATCTTTATTTTGAACAATTCCTCCAATGCAATCTTGATATCCGTCTTGCTCGATTTTCTGCTCACCATGAATGTCAGCTTATTATCTGACTCCATCAGCCTGACTGCCTTTTCACTTGATACAGGATATTTTATTATCTCGTGCGGATTCATTTTGAAAATAATTTATCTTTTTCCATTTTTGATATTGAAGACTCTGTATATAAGGTCAGCCTTCCTGCGTGTGTTCCAGGGGCAAGCATCTCAGTGTTCAAATCTTTCACATCAACGACTTCAACTCCAGGAATATTAACTCCTGATTTGAGGAGGCTGCATTCTTTCGACACCACAATGAGCGGGCCTATCTTTCTTCTGTATTTTCTCCCTCTTGCCTTGCCCTTTCCCGCCCTTATTTTTCTTTCAGATGTTCTTTCCAATTCTTTTTCAAACCCAAGCCCTCTCAGGGTTGACATGACCTCTTTTGTTTTTTTAATGTCCTGAATCTTGTCCTCAATGATGAAAGGAAAATCTTTTGGGATGTTATGGGAGCGCTTCTTCACAAGATCCAGATTGAATGTCGCCGCAAGCGCAGACCTGACAGCCTTTCTTCTTTCCTTCAAGTTTATTTTTCTGACGAAAATTTTCTCTGACTTTGGTGGGTGGGCTTTTCTTCCCCCTTTTGTATTCGGAGCCGTTGCGCCCTCGTAGCTGAACTGGGTGCCTCTTCTCCACATAACCTTTCTTGGAGTTCTTGAAGATCCCCTTCCATAAATTCCTTTGTAATCGTGCCTTCTCTTCGACAATGTTGAAGAATATCTCAATCCTGCCTCTTTCTTAGCGCCATACTGCTGCCTGTTGGAACTCTGAATTGTCTGAACGTCCCTCTTTATCAAATCCGGGTGATAATGCTCACTGAACTGGCCCGGCAGTTTTATCTCCTTTATACTGTTTCCCTGCAAATCTTTTACTATCATTTTTTAATCGACGTTATCTCAACATTTGCCGTTCTTGCGTCCCTCAATGGCTCTGTTAATACAATTGTCCTTTTTTTTGCTCCAGGAATTGAACCTTTCAATAAAACATATTTGTTTTTTACCAATCCATATCTTCGGAATCCCTGCTCCGAATTTATGTTCTCGCCTGAAATGAGAAATATTTTCTTGTTGTACTCTGTCCTTTTGTGAAATCCTGTTTGCCCTGCATGAGCAACCCTCCATGTTTTTGCCTTCCAATCCCCCAATGATCCAACCCTTCTTATTCCTTTTTCTGACTTGTGCTGCTTCAATCCAACACCAAATCTCTTCACAGGACCTTGAGTTCCCTTTCCCTTTGTCACTGCATGGACATCTACGTTTTGATTTTCATTGAAAACCTCATCAATCATTATTTCATCCTTCTCCAGAAGGGACTTTACGAATTCCAAATCTCCAGAGACGCCCAATTCAATTATCTCAGGCTTTTTCTTTCCCAATGATGTCAGCTTCGGCTGGGTGTAAACTATTAATTTCATATCATCAAACTCCTTTGGAATTTCCTCTTTTGATTTTTTTGCCAGACTTATTTTTCTTTCCAGCTCCTTATCAAGTTTTTTTGAAAGAATTTCCGTTATGACTTTTGAGCCATATGGTGTTTTTTTGTAGAAACGCAGAGAAAAAGGCTTTAATGGGGGGCATTCGACAATCGTGACGGGGGAAAAGGTTTCGTCCTTCTTGTTTTGCTCCACATAATGAAGGTGAGTCATGCCGACCTTGTAGCCTATGAATCCTAAGAGCTTGTTATCCTTTGCCCGGTTCCATGCCTTGATGTTTGGATAAATCTTCTTGGCTTTCTTTCTGGGCCAATACTGCAAACTTCCTGCTCTTGGTTTTGATGTTTTTGGCATGCTTTAAAAATCCCCATGATTTTTTGCGCTGAAAAATTCTTAAATTTTCCGCGTTTTATATTTTCTCTTTGAGTTTTATTTATAAATGTTCCTATCTAGAATCAGTGACTGACTATACAATCAATAGGGTGTTCTAAATTAGAACTTGGATGTTTATAAATTTTGTTATAGAAATGCTTTTTCAAGCATTGTTATTTCAGAATAGTTGTGATTTGAAGATTATTTTGATTTGTTATATAGCAAGGTTTATATAAATCTTAAACCTTATAGAGTGTATTATGAAGTATGCTTTATCGCTGTCCGGTATGGAGAAGCTATTGAAAAAGGCCGGTGCTGAAAGAGTCTCTGACAGGGCGAAGTCCGCCTTCAGAGAAGTCTTGGAGGATTTTGGGGAACAGATAGGGAAGAAGGCGGTTATGTTTGCAAATCATTCCAAAAGGAAAACCATAAAGTCTGAAGACATCAAGCTGGCTAATAAAAGTTAGTATTGTAGATTTTCTGCCGTTTATTGACTTGTGGTGAACCTTGATGTTATGTTGGTGTCGAATTGAATGGAAGTTTTCAAGTCACTCTTCAATTGCTTGTTAGTTGCTGAGAATTTCCAAAATTTAGTTATTTCATCTTCTTTGTTATTTCAATTCTCTTCCTGCATTTAGAACAATCAAAAGTCACCGCCTCAACAGATTCCTTCTTCTGCTTTTCTTCGTTGAACCTCGAGACTTTTTTTCTTATGAAAGGCGCCTGAGCTTCGCCCTCATTTAAGCAGTACTGGCATTTGTAATTTACATTGCATGTCAGAGTGCCCTCGTAGGAATCAGAGTCTTCCCTATAACCACAGGATTCACAAACGTATTCCTTTGCTCTTATCTTAATCTTGCCAGTCTTTGAGTCCTTTGGCTTTGACATCAATGATTTTTTACATTTAGGGCACAACTCTCTAAAAACCCATGCTTTAATATAACCCTCATTATTTAGAACTCTGTTTGTGAAATACACGCATTCGCTCATTGATGCTGGCTCTTTTAATGGCATTTAACAACTCCTCCCATTGTTTCAAATTCAACTCCCTAATTCTTTTCTCTTTGAAAGACAAATTGACATTTATAAGATTTTTTAATTTTCTGTTTGATGACTGGTATATTTTCTTTATTAATTTTTCCTCCTTATTTAATTTTTCCTTTTTTATTGAAATAACTTTTGATTTTATTTTTGGCATTGGAGAAAATTCATTCCTGTTTATGACTCTTAAAGTTTTTATATCAAGTAGCCTAGGGATTATCAGGCTCAGCAGCCCATTTTCAAGAAATTTTCCCGGCACTGCCAGAACAACCAACTCAAATTTTGATTTTAACATCTTATTTATCAATGGCTCGCATATTGAATAGGGGATGCTCCCAATTATCTTGTCATAATCAAGTTTTTCATTCAACACGCTATTTTTTATTATTCTATTTTTTGGAAATTCTTTTTTTAATCCTTTTACTAAGCTTTCATCAATCTCAATTAGAGTTGCCGTCGGGAGAAACCTTGTGAGAGCACCCCTGCCAGGACCAATTTCCAGTATTGAATCACTTGGCTTTATTTCCAAATAGGAAATTATCTCTTTGGCGGTTTTTGCATTTACTAAAAAGTGCTGGTCAAATTTCATTTCTATCAAGAATATTATTCAGTATAACAACCACATGGGAGGCGAAGTACACTTTAGGGCCAATGCTTATTGGTTTCACATTTTTGTTTTTCAGGATGTACTTTTTTACTTTTTTCGGGAGCCCCTCGTTGTCTCCGATTATGAAAATCGGATTTTCCTTAATCTCAACCTTCGAAATGTCATCTCCTTTTTTATCAAGAAGATAAATGCTCCTTCCTTTTAATTCATCAATTAAATCAATGAAGCTCTTTTTTTCTATGAACATCCCCTGATAAGGCTCTGATTTTTTTCCTTTTTTATACTTGTAAAGAATTCTTTTTATCAGCCCGCCTATGTCCTTTTTGCTTATGTCTATCGAGCCTGTTTTTTTCCCAGTTTCAGGAATCCCCCTGCTTGTCTTAGCCTGAATTTCTATGTGCTTTGGAGGATCAGGCGGCCCATTGAGCAACAAATGCAGCTTCACATCCTCCCTCATTTTCTGGGACAGAAAGAAGGAGTTAATCATGATGTGGCAGACTATGTCCATCCTTCCGGCTTCCATGAGGTCGTCAAAGTTCCCGGATGTTCTTCCTTTGTTTGAATAGTAAATGAATTCCCTCATCTTTTATGATCATTATTGCGGAGGACAGGGTTCGAACCTGCGTAAGCACTAAGCTACTAACCCCTGAAGCTAGCCCGTTTGACCACTCCGGCACCCCCGCACAAATGCTCCCGCCGGGATTCGAACCCGGGTTATCGGCTCGAGAAGCCGAGGTGATGGACCGGACTACACTACAGGAGCTCTGTTATAATACCTTAAAAAAACCTCCCATCTCTTTTTATATTTGTTGGTGCCCCTTTTTATTTTAACATGTTCAAATAACCTTAGATTTTTTTGTTGTTTCTTCATTCTTTTGCAATTTTGTTCGTAATTGGTTATAGAAATTGTTTTTATATCTTTACAGTATTTATACGATGTTGAAGGAGATATTTTTAATTTTCTTGCAATTCTCTTAAAACCTAACTTTTCTTCTTAATTTTCTTATTTTGTAAATCATTTCTTTTTTCTTCACAGATTTAATAAGAAAACGAAAGGTTTAATCTTTAACATAATGTTCGTTCAACGAGCTAGCAAGAGATTTTAAAGCATTTTCTTTTCTGTTTCTTGCTCTAACTCCTAAATACACCATTCCTACACCAACAACTAACTCTAAAGCAGAATATAAATCAAAATCTCTTTTTGTAGTAATTGATGCAATTCCTTCTAAAATATCTGCTCCTAAATCTGCAAAACCCTCTGCAAATAAAACACTTCCCAATCCCATTGCAAAGTAATCTCTTATTTTTCCACTTTGATGGATGAAATTAATTGTTTTTTGGATAACTTCTTTATTGCTCATTCCTTCAACTCTATCCACATGATGAGGATTTATTTGAATACCAACTTCATTTAACAAATTTTTATCTACCATTAATTTACAGAAGTATGTAAAACTTTATAAAACTTTATAAAAGAAAGCTTTATACTAATGTTAGGAGGAAATAAAATGTCAATCGATGGAGCAATATCAATGGAACCTGTGAAGGAAAAATTGAGAAATCTTCGTGAGCATATGCCCGATCAGCAAGATGTAATTTATGATTTTGGAGCACATCTTGCAGATAGATTAAATCCAGAATTAGTTCCACAAGGATTTAATATGGCTGCTGAACTTGCACTATATAATTTACAGAAAGGTGTTGATGGATTTTCAGGACAACCCATTAGAAGTAGATTAGTTGGCTATCCATCAATGATCTATGGATTATTGAGAATGCAAGTTCCACAAATTGCAGAAGCAGTTTGTCCAGAAGATTTCGCAAAAGGCGTTAAAGATTTTTACGAACAGGTTAACGCAAAAATGCGTGAATAATTTTTATTTCTATTTTTTTATTCTTATCTTTCAGTTTAGCCAAAGCCCCATTCTACTTTTAGCCCAAAAAAATTATTGGATATACGGTTCGAAGGTTGCACCCCCCCACCCAAATTCCTCGCCACTCGAAAATTTTCCATCTCTGAAGCTCATTGGGTTGCCTATTCGCTTCGAGGGAAAATTTTCAGGAGGGCTCAGAACTTTGTTTATCCGCGATGTTCTGCGTAATTCGGGCTGGCTAAATAGTCTTCGGCTCCGCCTCAGAAATTTAATTGTTAATTCTTATTTACAAACTTGGCGCATACAGATGTCCTGTAGACACTACTTTGAAAATACACTTTGAAGAATACACTAGTCCCGCCAGGATTCGGACCTGGGTCCATAGCTTTCTCCAGAATACCAGAGGCTATGATGCTAGACCGCTACACCACGGGACTATACTTTATTTAATGAGAATTTATTTTAAAAATGTTTGCAGTAGCCGGGATTCGAACCCGGATAAACGGCTTGGGAAGCCATTATCATAACCCTTAGATCACTACTGCATCAGTTAATTATTTAAACTAAGTATTTTTTAACCTTTTTATGGCAAGCTTTGAAGATTTTAAAAAAATTGAGCTTAAAGTTGGAGAAATAAAAGAGGTTAAGGACCATCCAAAAGCTGATAAGTTATATGTTTTGAGAGTGGATACAGGAGAAGAAAGAACTCTAGTTGCAGGAATAAGGAACCATTACTCCAAAGATGACCTGATAGGGAAGAAAATAATTGTCGTCGTCAATTTGGAAGAGAAGGAGCTTAGGGGAGTTAAGAGCCAAGGAATGCTGCTGGCAGCTTCTGATGATGAGGAGAGTGTTGTTCTTCTGACTGTTGACAAGGATATTAAAAATGGGAGCGGAATAAGCTAGCCTCTGCCATACCTTCCAATTAACTCCGTTTTTGCAACAGTGTGATATTCCATCGCTTTTAACAGCTGGCTTTTTGTTGATCCTTTTGGAAGGGTTAACTCCCCGTTCAATGCATATAGTTTGAAGAAATATCTGTGAATTCTTGAAGGAGGACACGGTCCAGTATATCCTATTTTGCCGGCGTCATTTCTCCCTTGAATGTAATTCTGCTCGTTTTCCTTCAGCTCCTTTACATTTGAGGGGATGTTCCATACCAGCCAGTGGGTGAATGTCCCTGAAGGGGCATCTGGATCATCCATAATCAAAGCAAAGCTCTGTGCATTCATCGGAATATCCGAGAATATAATAGGTGGAGAAATGTTCATCCCGTCGCATGTATATTTTTGAGGGATTGATTCACCGTTCTGGAATTTTGTGCTTGCTATTCTCATACTTATTCTCCTTATGACGCGGCTGTTGATTTTGATAAAGTGAGCCCGCCGTGATTTGAACACGGGACCTTTATCGATTTTTAGTTCTCGATGTCTGCAAAGCCTATATCAGTCGATTTAGCGGTTAATTGTCTTTTAACCAGTGCTCCAGCCAGGCTAAGCTACGGGCTCATACACTTGGAGTCTTTACCTAAATTTATAAATATTGTGAAAAACAACCTTTGTCCAATATAAATCTTAAAAAATGATTTTATCATCTATTATGTTATGTACAAGCTAATATTTCTTGGAGATAAAGGGAGTGATGCGTTGCCCTATTCAAATGGAAATGGGGGGTTTATCCTGAGGGTGAATGATTTTTCGTTTCATTTTGATCCTGGCCCGGGAACTTTGACAAAAGCCGAGGGGCTGGGGATAAACTTAGCCAATACAAACTGTGTTCTGGTAAGCCACAATCATCTGACTCACTGCAATGACCTGAATTTAGTTGTGAATCTAATGACTTCAAATGGAATGGATTCAAGAGGCTTTCTGATATCTACAAACGACGTGATATATGGGGAAGATACTCTGGGAAAAAAACAGAGAGGCTATCTTGCCAGGGCCTCTTCCATAAAACCCAGAGAAGTTGTCATGGTAGACACTTTTATGGTTTCAGGATTGAAAACAAAGCATAGTGTTGACTGCTTGGGCTTTAAAGTATCGACGGAGCATTTTAATCTTGTTTATACTGGAGACACAGGATATTTCAACGGCATTGAGAAGGAATATGCAGATGCAAACATACTGATTGCAAATTGTGTCAAAGGGTTCAATTCAGCTGATGAAAATAATCTGACCGCTGATGATGTGGTTAGGATAATTCTTGATGTCAAGCCGCAGCTGGTTATACTAACCCACTTCGGAAAGAGCCTTCTGCAATCACCCCAAATGTACCTGGCGAGGGAGATCTACAGGAGAACCAAAATTCAAACCATTGCTGCAAGAGACGGGCTAATCATAGACCCTTTTTCCTACAGCCCAGAGCTGAAACAGAAGAGTTTGAGTTTTTATTGAAAATATTTAAATAATGCATTTCTAACAATTCTTTATGGACAATAAGTATGAATCCGGCAAAATAGAGAAGAAATGGCAGGAATATTGGGAGAAGAAAAAAATTTATCAATTTGACCCAAAATCAAACAAAAAATTTTATTCCATTGACACTCCTCCGCCGACGGTTTCCGGAAAAATGCATATAGGGCATGCTTTTTCATATTCTCAGGGAGATTTCATAGCCAGATTTTGGAGAATGAATCAGGGCGTTTTTTATCCATTTGGAACTGACGACAATGGGTTGCCAACTGAAAAATTAATTGAAACCCTGAAGAAGGTTAAAAGCAAAGAGATGTCAAGGGAAGAATTCATAAAATTATGCCTGAAAACTCTTGAAGAAATCACGCCCGACTTTGTCCAGGACTGGAAAGACCTTGGAATTTCGTGCGACTATCATAAAACTTACTCAACAATTGACGGCAGCTCCAGAAAATTATCTCAAAAATATTTCATAGAGCTGTACAAGAAGAAGCTTGTTTATAGGAAAACATTTCCGACAATATGGGACGTCAAGTTTCAGACTCCTGTTGCGCAGGCTGAATTAGAGGATAAACAGAAGCAGTCTTTATTTTCAACACTGAAGTTTGAAGTCAAGGCCCATGAGCTTCACATAGCGACTACGAGGCCTGAATTATTGGGAGCATGCGTCGCTGTCTTTGTTCATCCTAATGATGATAGGTACAGGAAATTAATCGGCAAAAAAGCCAGAGTCCCGCTTTTCAATCATGAAGTTCCGATAATTGCAGATAAGTCCTCCAACATGGAAAAGGGTACAGGCGCTTTGATGGTCTGCTCCTATGGGGACAAATATGATGTTGATGCGATAAGCAGGTACAAACTGGAGCCCAGGATAATAATAAACAAGGATGGAACCTTGAATATCACTCCTTATGATGGACTAACCATAAAAAAAGCGCGTGAAAAGATTCTTGAAGATCTGAAAAAGAACAGGATGATAGTTGACCAGAAGAAGATAGAACACACAGTTAATGTTTATGAGAAGTCAGGGGAGGAAATAGAATTTCTGCCGACGGAACAATGGTTCATCAAAATTCTTGATAAAAAGAAGCAACTGATTAAGCTAGGAGAGAAGATAAAATGGCATCCTGAATTTATGTTCAAGAGGTATAAAAACTGGGTTGAAGGATTGGAATGGGACTGGTCAGTTTCCAGAGAAAGGCACTTTGGGGTCCCGACACCATTCTGGTGCTGCCCTAAGTGCAACGGAATTATCACTCCCGAGGATGAGGAGCTTCCAGTTGATCCAATTGAAACAAAGAAAAAATGCCCCAATTGCAAGGTTGAAGCCGTTCCTGAGACAAGCGTATTGGATACATGGGCCACATCATCATTAACGCCGCAAATAGCATCGTCGTTGTTTGGAAATAAGATTAAGATTCCTTATTCTCTCAGGCAGCAGGCTCATGACATAATCCGAACATGGACATTTTATACGATTGTCAGGGCTTATCTGCATGAGGGAGAAATCCCATGGAAAGACGTTATGGTTTCAGGGTTCGTTACTCTTGATGGAAAGAAGATGAGCAAATCCAAAGGCAATGTTGTTGATCCAAGGATTGCGATGAAAAAATATGGCTCAGACTGCCTGAGATTCTGGGCGGCTGGCTCGAAGCTTGGAGAAGATTTAGATTACAATGAGAAAGATTTGGTTGCTGGTGAGAGATTTTTGACTAAGCTTTGGAATGCTTCAAAACTCAGCTTGACTTTTTTGAAGAATTATGGGGAGAAAAGGGTTGAGTTTGAGCCTTTTGACAGGTACTTCCTGATCAAACTTGATAGTGTTGTTAAAGAAGCCACTGAGTCGTTTGAAAAATATGATTTTGGACAGGCCAAGAGGGCGGTGGACGGATTCTTCTGGGGTTCATTCTGCGATAATTACCTCGAAATTGCCAAAAAAAGGCTTTACAATGATATGGGAATAAAAACAGAATCTGCAAAATACACTCTGCATAAAATTCTTATCACAATTTTGAAATTATATGCTCCAATAGTTCCACATATTACTGAAGAGATTTACAATAATTTTGGCAGAGGGAGCATTCATACCAGCTCCTGGCCTGAATATGAGAGCCTTAAGGACAAAGATCTTGAGGGCTCAGGAGATCTTGCCTTGAATGTTGTTTATCAGGTCAGAAAATTCAAGGCAGATATCAAAAAGTCATTGAAAGAAGAAATTCTTTTAACTTTGGACGACAAAAAACTGGAAATTTTCAAGGATGACCTTGAATCTGTCTGCCATGCCGAAATTAAATTTGGGAAAGAGTTTAAAGTGGAAATGAAAAATCAGCATGAATAAACTTTTGAAACCGATAAGTATAAATACTTAAATTCGTTAAATTTTTTATAAATTTTAAAGGAGGCGGGATAGTTGGATAAAAAGTTTTTATTGTTGTTTGTTTTTCTTGCTGGTTTTTATTGTTGTTTGTTTTTCTTGCTGGCTTGGTATTTTTGACTGCATGTAGTCAGGAAGGTGTTGGGGCGAGGGTTGGTGATCAATTTAGACGGGAAGCTTCACTTGACTCATCAGAAATTTTTGTTGATGGAACTGATTTTGGTAATCCTTGTTCTTGTTCGGGAGAAGGGTTGTGTATGCCTGTGAGCGAGGAGCACGATGCGGAGTGGACGGATGAGGAGCATGGAATAGGGTATCTTTTGCCTACTCTTGAGATAAATTGTGAATCGACGACTATGTCTCCGTGCTCAGGGTCTTGTGGCGGAGGAGGAGTATTCATAGCCTAAAGTTAGATATGTTTGATGGGGAGATGTCAGAAAACATTTAAAAGCCTCTTTCTTTATTTTATTTTATGAACACCAAGCAAAAAAAGAAGTTGCTGAGATTTGTAAAAGAGCTTGAAAGCTACAGAGGG
>JAGVZK010000022.1 GCA_018302685.1 Candidatus Woesearchaeota archaeon
AATGCCGGAACTTACGATGGAAAAGTGTATATTTACCATAGTGATGAAGTCCACTTTAACTCTCACGAGGGAAATGACTACATTTCCTATGTAGCCTACCACGGCCAGGGTGTTGAAAACATTGAGCCATTCTGCGGGGATGGAAGCATAGACTCAGGTGAAGAGTGCGACACAGCCAATTTAGGATCCCAAACCTGTTCATTATTAGGATTCAATGGCGGGGATTTATTATGCACTGACGCCTGCCAGCTTGACACGTCATCATGCCATTCATCTGAAATATGCGACAACGGCAACCCTCTGACAGACAGTAACGGCAATGGAATAATCTCGGCATTTGAATGCTCAAACTACGACTACTCTCTGAGCATTGATGAATTAACTCCTAGGGATGAAAATGTATACTCCTATGCTTACACCAGCTTTGATTGCGAATACGGAATAAACCAGGATGTGGCAATATCATACCATGAAGGCGCCCTGAATTGTTTGGAGGGTGTGATCTTCAATGGAGCAGACAACCTGGAATATGCCTGTGAAACAAAGAGGTTAATTTCCAACAAAGTGAGATTCGGAGACTGTTATGTCGGAAGCTCAGCTGGAACCTCCACAGAGATATGCAGGGTGTCTGAAGTGTGCAACTCAGGCGAAAACAGCCGTGAAATATTCGACCTGGAAGTTGAAGATTACTCTTATTGCGCAGAGCCGGGTGAAATTGAAACCTTGATTGATATAAAAAACATTCAAATCTCAAATGACAATGAGCCTGGAGAAATAGTGGATGTTTCAGGGGAGATAGATGCATTGCTTGATCAGGATGAGACCATTGTAGTAAGCTCTGCTTTGATAAATCTAAATACTGGCTCAATCCTATCTGAGGATGAAACGCAGATAGAATATAACTTTGAGGATTCTAACGATGAAGAATTCGAATTGGAGCTGTTAATTCCAAACAACATAGATGATGGAAAGTATTACATTTTCACGAAGGCATACATACTGAATCAGGAGGGCTCAAGCTGCAGGCAGGACATGTATGGAATTCCTAAGGAGATTGAAGGAAATGATGAGGGAATAGATGAAGACAATGACGGCTATTTCGATTATGAGGACTGCAATGATAATGATGGATTAGTAAATCCTGGCTCTCAGGAATCATGCAATGATTTCTTGGATAATGACTGCGATGATTTAATTGATAATGAAGATCCTGACTGCGCTGTAGCATGCTCAACCGGCCAGACAAGAGCATGCAGTACAGGCTTGAATGGAATCTGCTCAGAGGGAACCCAGACATGCGATAATGAAATGTGGGGATTATGCGAACAGACAGCAGAGCCAAGGCAGGAAGTATGCAGCGATTTCACAGACAACAACTGCAATGGTGTTGTTGATGAAAACTGCGGCTCAAGCGGGATAACAGATACCGATAATGATGGATTGCCAGATCAATGGGAGATGCAGTACTTTGGTAATTTATTCCAGGGTCCCAACGATGACTTCGATAATGACAGCTATTCAAATATAGAGGAATGGAACAGAGAGACTGACCCTACAAATGAGAGGAGCGGTCCAGTTGAAGGGGCTAATCTGGCATGGCTGTGGATATTGTTGATTATAATTTTCGTCGCAGTGATTCTTCTTGTGTTTAGAAGGAACATAGGGAATTTATTCAAAAAAAGATCCAAAGGGTCGGATGTAGACCCAAGATTAAGGTCTTACATAAGTTCATCGCTGGCAAAGGGGTTCACAAAACAGCAGATAAAGCAGGCATTAATCTCAAAGGGATGGTCGCAAAAAGATATAGACAAAGCGCTAAGATAAGGTTTATATATTTAATTAAATCTTTTATCTCATGAAAAAAGAGGTCTTGATATTCCTTTTAATAGGTTTAGTTGCGTTCTCTCCCCGAAGCATTCGGCAACATACTGGATTTTTTCAAAGATTTATTTAAAAGAACCGTTGGATCATCCGGTCTGCAGCCTCTTCCTACTCCGTTAGGTGTATCTGCTGGAATAAGTGGGAATAATCGAATAAGTGTAATTTGGGATTATAATTCAAATTTTTTTACATGCGATGGGGGATATCCTGTCAATTCTCCTCCAACAATAACCCTAATATCTCCTCAAAATGGAGCAATAGATATCGGCATTCCACCAACCTTAACATGGAATGGAGATGATGCAAACAGGGATGATATATCATATGTTCTATATTTAAAAGAGTCAACATCAAGCATATGGGGGGAATACGAAGCATCACATGAAACCACCTATACGGTTCAAAACTTAAATTTTAACATGATGTATAATTGGAAGGTTTCAGCAAACGATGGAACAAGTACAGTGGAAAGCGATCCAAGAACATTTACAACTGGGGATGATTTAGGAAATCTTCCTCCAACAGGGGGTGTGATAAGAGATATAACGACCCGTCCTGTCAATGAAAATTTATACTTTGAAGTGTACAGGGACGATTCACTAATAGAAACAGTTCCTGCTGAACAAAACGAATGTAATTTTATTGATGAAAATTTACAGCCTGGCACATACATATACAGAGTGAGAGCCAAAAAAGGTTCTCAGTTTAGTGATTTCAGCAGTCCCTCGTCTCCAGTGCAAATACTGGAATGTATTATTATTGGAGATACCCAACCATGCGATACAGGCTTGAATGGAATCTGCTCAGAGGGAACCCAGACATGCAATAATGAAAATGAATGGGGATCATGCGAACAGACTGCACAGACTCAACTGGAATTATGCAACGATTTATTGGATAATGACTGCGATGATTTAATTGATAATAAAGATCCTGACTGCGCTGTAACATGCTTAACCGGCCAGACAAGAGCATGCAGTACAGGCTCGAATGGAATCTGCTCAGAGGGAACCCAGACATGCAATAATGAAAATGAATGGGGATCATGTATCCAAAATTTATCGCCTTTTGTTGAAATCGAGTGTGATAATATTGATCAGGATTGTGATGGACTTGATTTATGCACTGTAACATGCTCAACCGGCCAGACAAGAGCATGTGATACAGGCTCGAATGGAATCTGCTCAGAGGGAACCCAGACATGCAATAATGAAAATGAATGGGGATCATGCGAACAGACTGCACAGACTCAACTGGAATTATGCACTGATTCCTTGGATAATGACTGCGATGATTTAATTGATAATGAAGATCCTGACTGCGCTGTAACATGCTTAACCGGCCAGACAAGAACATGCGATACAGGCTCGGATGGAATCTGCTCGGATGGAACCCAGACATGCAATAATGGAAATGAATGGGGATCATGTATCCAAGATTCACCGTCTTCTACTGAAACCGAGTGTGATAATATTGATCAGGATTGTAATGGGAGTGATTTATGCACTGAAATAATTTGTGATGATGAAATAGACAATGATAACAATGGAGTAAAGGATTGCTTTGATATAGGCTGCCAGACTGATATTTTCTGGAGGATATACAAGGTGATGATTTAGAGGAAACATTTTATCTGAATACTGAGATAAGCAATATTCTGTGCTATTACAATGAGATAGAGGGTGAAAATGATTTATCTATATCTTCCTGCATAAATCTCAATGTTTCCGGGATAGATTGCCAGAATAAAGATGTAGATTCAGTCAACAATATTGTAGTGTTCAACGGATGCAACGTTGGGCTTGAAATAGGGGAGCGGGCAATAGCCTGCAGAATAAGCGAGAAATGCAGCGCACAGGCGCCTATAGAGATAGCATCAACAATAAACGTCATGGAGTTCACATCGTGCAACCTCGACGATGAAGATCTTGGACAGACAAATCAGGATCAGATAACAAACTTCGGAATAAATTATCCTGAAGTGAATGATGACTTCAATGCAGGAGACAAGTTCAGTGCAGAAATAGAATTTACCAATAATTACAACCCTGGAGAGCCGACAGAGTACACCGCTGAGGCATTCATAGTGAATATTGTGGATTATTCAGAAATAACCTCAAAATCAGAGGCAATAGCTGCCGATTATCTCGAAGACATTGAACTGACCATATCTAATATTTCAATCCCTCAGTCATTAAATTCATCTGAATACGAGCTGAACATAAAAGTGTATGAAACAGGAAGCGAAGATGTATTATGCATCTCAAAAGGGGTTATGATTGAAATAAATGAGTTTGAAGAGCCGGAAACTTTCCTCCCAGAAGCGGAAGAAGAGGGTCTCCCAGTCCAGCAGGACTCTCAGCAGGAAGGCTCACAGGGAAGCCAGAATCAGTTCAATCAGCCCCAAGATTCCAACATTCGATCTGACTATAATGAGCAGAATAGCTCAGGCAAAGCACTAATAATAATTGTAATAATTGGAGCCGTGCTTCTTCTCGCAATAGTTGCATATATAATCATAAGAGGGAGGATGAAGAGGGGAAGAGGCCTGGAAGTTCCGAAATTTAATGATAAAGATCCTTTGGAGGGCATGAATTCAAGAAAGTATATCTTAACTCCAGCAAATGAAAACAAGATTAAAGATTACATAAGAACATCCAAATCAAACGGGGTGAATGACAAAGAGATTAAAAATTCTCTGTTAAGTGCAGGATGGAGTGAAGAAGACATAAATAAGTTCTTATAAAAAACTTTAAATATTCCATTTTTAGTTTACATGTATGAAAAGATCACAGACAGAGGCCTCAAGCATATCTGCATTCATATTTCTCATGGCATTATTCATAGTTATTTACGTTTTGCTCATTCCTCCTGCAGACAGGGAAGAATTGCTTGGTGGAAACACGACCAAAAACGGCGGTGGCGAAGGGGTGCTTGATAAGAGAATACTTTTAGAGCAGGAGCCTGGAAGATTGAAAATAACGGACGATGATTCGATAATCCATGACATAGCGTCAATAAACCTGTATCAGAAGGACGAGCCGAAAATAAATGATCTGGCAAACAGCCTCTATTTGGAAAAAAGCCTCCTTTCAGAGACAAAAAGAAATCTTATGTTTAATGTAGATGATTTGGAGAACATAGAAAAAGCGTCCCTTATCTTTGTGGCATTGGAGGGAAAGGGAAGCTTGAAGATAAACTTAAACGGGATTGACATTTATAACTCATACTCTGAAGGATTGACTGATATAATCCTCCCAAAAGACCTTATGCAGGAATCAAATGTTTTGAAATTTTCTGTGTCGCCTCCATTAGTCTTTGGAAAAAATAATTATGCTCTCTCGAGCTTAAAAATAAGGGAAAGCTATGAATTGACAAACACAAGGGAAACGAGGGCTTTTGAGTTGTCCGGGCAGGAGACTGGGAACGCAGAGCTTAGGTATTCCATATACTGCAACAAGAATGAAAATGGAAGGCTGAGAATATTCATGAATGAGGAAGAAATTGAAAATCAGATAATCTCGTGCAGCTCTGTTGAAAGAAAAATTGACATTGACAGCGAGGATATGGTTTCTGGAGAAAATGAGCTCATGTTTGAGATAGACCGTGGGGACTACCTGTTCAAAAACATAGAGCTGGAGTCTGAAACTAATCCTTTAGGGTATCTAAGCTACAAATTTTCAGTGACAGAAAGTGAATATAGTGATATTCTTGATGAAGACAGTGAGGCAGTATTATCCCTTGACTTCAATGACAGGGAAGACAAGAGAGCAACTATCAGCATAAATGGAAACGAGTTCACATTAGACACTGAAAATACAAATTACGAGAGGGACATTTCAAGGCTGCTTGAAGAGGGGACTAATTTCCTAAGAATCTATCCTGAATCCGAATTCAATATAGACTTATTAAAAATAACTCTGGAGCAATAGAGGTAAAATATTCATGGGTGATTCAATAAGAAGTGGTGCCGGCTGGGCTTCTACTCCATTAAGAGCTGTATGGAATCTGCTCGGGCTGATAATCGGCGCCGCATTTGTTATATTCCTGATTCTGATAGTTTTAACCGCAGTATCTGTGAATTACAGGTCTGGTGGATTTGGAATAATTTATTCTGAAATAACAGAGCCTCTGTTCAATTCCGGCTTTGGAAATTTTATAAAAGAGGGCATATCCTATCTTACAGTCCCATTTTCCGCTGAAAAACAGGCTGAGACTCTTGAAGCTTTTTCATGGAAGTCAAGCATAGATCAAAATTCTAGGAACAGTGAGCTTGGAGTTCAGATCCAAAACTTTCATGCAGACAGAAAAACAATAAACCTGAACTATCTGGAAGAAGATGAGGAGATAACAGCAAGTGCGGTAATAACTGCGTACTCTTTGGAGCCGATGGATATAAAGATAATGTGTTCAACCGATGAAGATAAGGCTGGAGCAGCAGACCCTGAAAATGTGTTTATCGATCCTGAATCAAAATCATCATTTCAGGCAGTATGCTATTTCACCAGAGATTCGTTTGAAATAGAGGATATGGATTTTGTATCAAAGAGGATAAAAATGTCATACGAATATGAATTTACAACAGAGGGATATATCCAGCTATACATAACTAAAAACAAAAAAACAACTAGTGAGATAGATGACTTCTTTGAAACAGTAGTGGATCCAAATATAGACGCAGGCACAAAACTCCCAGGATCCGTTTACACAAAAGGCCCAGTGAGATTAAGCATAAGATCTGACTATAATCAGCCTTTAATTGAGGGTAATGAGTATTACTTGGATGTGAGAATAGATGACCCAAGCTCATCGGCAACAGGAAAATTAAAAAGCATAGAAAAGATTGAAATACTATCTCCTGGAGAAATAAATATAAAATCAGATGAATTATATGGTAAGGGATACGAGCACAATTTAAATTTGTATGAATTAAAGCCGTCGGAAATAGCAAAATTAAATGGGATATGCAGTGACGCTGATTCAATACTTGGAAGCATAAAAGAAGACTGTTGGAGATCTGGCGAAATCCAAAAGAGGTTCATAATCTCTATAAGTGATGCTGGGGAAAACATAGAAGAAGCTCCTTTAAGAATAAGGGTAAAATACGTGTTTGAAGACATGAAATATGAAAGCATAATATTCACAAATGTTTAAGATGAAAAAAACAGTATTTTTGGTATTTGTACTTATATTCCTGACAGCTTGCTCAGGGATAAGCCAGACTTCAAAAACATCTGGAACTCCGGATGGGGTAAGGATTTCCTTTCTTGACCTGCAGCCAAGATCTGAATTAAGGGTCGGCGAAACCTTTGACATTGGGCTAGAATTAGAAAACACGGCCGACTGCAACGTTCAGGGCCAGGTCTGTGTAAGAGATCTGTTTGCATCATCTATATCAGGCGTCCAGGATCAGTGCCAGGAATTCGACCTTAGGAAAAAAGATATAACAACGGACTCAAAGAAATTTTACTTTACAGACAACGTATATGATACAAATCTCGGCAATTTAAGATCAACAATAATCGCAGATGCATCATACTCCTGTCATATTGAACTTAATCCACAGTTATGTGTAAAATCCTCAATAGATGATGAATCTCTATGCAAGAATAGGGAAACCCTATCCCAAAACACATTGGGGCTTAAAACAGCGCCAGTAACAATAACACAAATAGAAAAATTGCTTATCCCTCAGTCAAATAGCATAAAGATGGAAATAACTCTGCATTTGAGAAAAATGGCAAATGGGAATCTTCAGGGTCCTTTGGGAATAATCTTAAATTATGAAGGATACGGCAATTTAAGGTGCAGGGATCTCGAAAACTTGGAATGGGATGATAGAGATACCGAAAAGATTATTAAATGTGAAATCTCACTAAATGTCAGGGATGTAGAAGATAATCCTTTGATAATAAGCATTGATTACAATTATCAAAACTCAGAACAGAAACAGATACAAATAATGCAAGAGGGTGATGTATGATGAAAAAAAAATTATTAATCCTATTTTTCGCTTCCTTATTGGTGTTGTCTGGATGCTCAAATGACGATGATAGTCCAGGCATTTTGACAACTGCGTTCTATGGTGGGACTGATGGAGTCTCAGTGGATTTTGAGGAGATAGCGCCTCCAGACCAGTTCGATTCCGGGGAGGAAATACCTGTTGCAGTTGTTTTAAGGAACAAGGGAGAGTACAGCATAGTTGCCGGAAACGCCAAGGCTAGGATATATGGCATAAATACGAATACATTCAGCTTGTCCTCAGATTATGAAGAGACAAGGTCCATTCTAAGAGGAAAAGGAGAGTTTAACATAGATGGGGGAGAACAGGAAATAAGTTTTGGAAATTTAAAATATGATGAGGAAATTATAAATTCAAGAGATTTCACGATAAGAGCAAAGGCATGCTATCCTTACCAGACAAAAACAGAAATCCCTGTATGCATCAAAACTTCAAGATCTGAGGAAACAGGCGAAGGGATATGCTCGACAAGCGAGGAAAAAGTTGTCGAAGGATCTGTATCAAGCGCTCCAATACAGGTGACTTCAGTCAAGGAGACGCTGAGGGGGAGCAATCAGGTGAGGTTTGATATGACAATAGAGAACAAAGGGGCCGGAAATGTATACTCAAATGAAGCAACATGTGAAAGTCTGGAAGACGATATCTTGAGGCTAAACCAAGAGAATAAAATATTATTAGAAGTGATAAATCCAGACGGTATCTCCTGCAGTTTCAGAACCGGAGAAGAGAGCAACAGGGGAATAATTGAACTCGATAATGGAAAAAAAATAGTCAGCTGCACACTTGAGACAGATGATACATATGAAGATAATCTAAGGCTGACCTTGAGCTACATGTACACAACGACAACCTCAAAGCAGATAACCATTTACGAGGTATAAGTTTTTAAACTTTTAATTTTTCTTTCTTAAGATGGGTGAAATTCGGCAGATAAAGGAGGAAATAATAGATTTAGCCAAGAGGCATAGTTTATACGGCAACATTCTGAAAACAAACGGGAAGATAGTGATAAACCGCGGTTCTGAATCTCCTGAATTCCTGTTTATAGGAGAAGCTCCTGGATTTACAGAAAACAAGATGGGGCTTCCCTTCGTTGGAAGAAGCGGGAAAATTATTGACAAATGGGTGGAAATCGGAATAAAGAGTTATGGGATAATAAACACAGTCCCAATAATTCCTTTGGGAGAAGACGGAAGAATAAGGCCTCCAACCAGAGATGAAATAGATTATTTCCGGCCAATCATAAGCAAGCTGATCCAAAGTATGAATCCTAAATACATAATATGCGTCGGTAAAAGCGCTTCAAGCTTTCTTGAAGAAAATTTTAAGTTGTGTGAATGGAAAGGAAATATTGGCTTCATATACCATCCATCGTATTATTTGAGAAATGGAAAGGATGGATTGGACGATTTCAATAAATTAATGGATAAGATAAAGAATCAAAAATCATTAGGAGAGTTTTAAAAAAGATTTATATATAACAAAATACCATTTATCTTATGTTAAATCCAGTTGGATTAAAAAATTCTTTTAAAGGGGTGGTTGATAGAGTTAGAAAAAGAGGGCTCAGTTTAACTATAGCAACCCTCATTTCTTTAAGCTCATTCGCGCCGAAAATCCATGCTATTGAAATGAGCACAATTCAGGAGTTCAAAGCCATTAGTGGAGAAGCTAGTGCATTAGTAGAAGGGAGTAAAATTATTAATCCTGATGGTTCGGTTTCATACGATATTTCAGAAACAGATAAAGATAGATTAAATAAAAGATTTAAAGATGTAATAAAGAAATTAGAAGGAGAGGTTAAGCAAGATCTTAAGAATCAAGACTGGACCCATGCAGAAAATTTAATTAGTGTTTTTTGTGAATTCTTATCTGCAGTTGGTTTTGGGGGTAGAGCCGAGGAAATGCGGGATTTAAGGGGAAAAATTATGGACGATTTTGTTTCACATGTTGATTTAAAGCATGTGGGGGCATATACATTAAAAGGTTCTGGGAAAGTTTATGTTATTTCTGAAGGTTCTTCAAGAATGATGTGCTGCGATTTATCTGCTATCAGCCCTGCAAGGAAATAATTCTTCAATAAGTGCAAAAATTAACTTTTTCGGAAATTGTATAGCTAGGGATATTACAGGAAAGGGAGATGTTTATACTGTTTATACCCTAACAGTTTTTAATAAAGGCGGGAAGATTATATTAAGTGATGGTACTGTTATTCCAGAAAAAGACTTAGCTAAAATATTAGAAGGTCAACACAGATTATTGCCATTAAAATAACTAAGGATTAACCAATATAGCTGACTTCGCTAGCTCCTTCCTTCAAAACATTGCTTTTCTGCTGTGTAATTTTCAGATTCAATTCGCTTTCAATCTCCTTTATTTCCCTATCAATGTATTTGAAATCAAGCTTGAAATTATACTTTCCATCTAGATATCTAAGAAGTTCCTTGGCCCCTCTTATC
>JAGVZK010000021.1 GCA_018302685.1 Candidatus Woesearchaeota archaeon
CCTCAAAAAGAAGGTAAATTTAAACTCTATTTTAATAAAAAAATTTAATCAGGAGTTAAAATAAAATCTGTTTCATAGTGAGCTAAACAGTTACGAAAACCAAAAGTTTATAAATCCCTCAAAATTAACCATCCTAATAACTATTAATTAGGGGGTAATTTATTATGGCAAGAGCAAAACCACACATAAACATAGTATTCATTGGCCACGTTGATCATGGTAAATCCACAACTATTGGAAGGCTGTTGTACGATTCTGGAAACATTGACGAACAGACAATGAGAAAGCTGAAGGAAAAGGCCCAGGAATTGGGGAAGGGCGGATTTGAATTCGCTTTTGTCATGGACAACCTGAAAGAGGAAAGAGAGAGAGGAGTCACGATTGATCTGGCTCACAAGAAGTTCGTTACAAACAAGTATGAGTACACAATTATAGACGCACCAGGTCACAAAGACTTCATCAAGAACATGATTACAGGAGCATCTCAGGCGGATGTCGGAGTTATTGTAGTTGCAGCTTCCGAAGGGGTAATGGCCCAGACAAAGGAGCACATATGGCTCGCAAGAACTTTGGGAGTTCAGCAGCTCGCAATTGCAGTCAATAAAATGGATGCAATAAACTTTGACGAGTCTAAATTCAATAAGGTCAAAGAAGAAGTTTCCGCAGTCTTAAAAGGCGTAGGATACAACGCAAAGGAAATACAATTCTTGGCAATCAGCGCTTTGCATGGAGAAAACATTGTAAAGAAATCCAGCAAAATGCCATGGTACAAAGGGCCGACATTGAACGAGCAACTTGATTTTTTCAAGGAGCCTGAAAAACCAACGCAGTTGCCACTGAGGTTGCCCCTACAGGATGTTTATAACATAACCGGAATCGGAGTCGTTCCAGTCGGCAGAGTTGAAACTGGAAAGATGAGGGTCGGTGATAAGATTATAGTGGTCCCCGGAAGAGAAGGCAAAGGTGTAAGGGGAGAGGTCAAATCCATAGAAATGCATCATGAACAAATCCAGGAGGCAGAGCCTGGCGATAACATAGGATTCTCAGTGAGAGGAATCGGCAAGAAGGATATTGCAAGGGGAGACGTTCTCGGACATGAGAGCAATATTCCAACTGTGGCAACTGAGTTCACAGCTCAGATTGTTGTCTTGAACCACCCTAGCGTCATAACCGTTGGGTATACTCCGGTATTCCACGTGCACACAGCTCAGGTTGCATGCCAGATTTCAGAGATCATAGCGAAGGTTGATCCCGCAACAGGCCAAGTAATTCAGCAGAAGCCGGATATGCTTAGAAATGGCGATGCAGCAAAGGTAAAGATAAAGCCACAGAAGCCAATGGTGATCGAAAAGCAGTCAGAGATACCGCACATGTCAAGGTTTGCTATAAGGGATGCAGGCCAGACCGTTGCAGCAGGAATGTGCATCGATGTGGTCAAGAAAGAAATTTAATTTCTTTTATTTTATCAAAAAACAAATTTAAAGAAGGAGGACGAAATTCCTCTACAGGCTAAAGCCTGTGGGAGTTTCCTTTCGACGAGAATGAAGAAGAAAAATATTTCTTTGATAGGGGGGCATGAGTTTCATAGTATACAAGGTATTAATGAGAATCATATTCGTTTGTATATGGGGGAACCTAAAAAATTAATGAAATTTATCAAATCCTTTAAAGAGATTATAGAAAAATAGTTTCTTTCAAAAGTTATTTCTTAAACAATAATTTTTATAAAAAACTGACTTTAACTTACAGCTCACTTGGGGGTTAAATTTATAAATCCATTTCTTTCCATAATTCAAAATGCAGAAGGCAAGAATAAAATTATCGTCAAACAGGATAGATCAGCTCAATGAGATCGTGGATTCTATTCAGGACATTGCTAAAAAGACGAAGGCTAAACTGCACGGCCCGATAAACCTTCCAACAAAGAAATTGAAGATCACGACAAGGAAGAGCCCTGGCGGAAGGGGAAAGGCTTCATGGGACAGGTATGAAATGCGGGTCCATAAGAAATTGGTCGACCTTGAGGTTAATGAAAGGGCTTTGAGATTGATAATGAGGGTCCCGATACCGGACAAGGTTAACATTTCAATTGAACTGTTAGAATGAACATATCATTGATTATTCTCAATATAATCGTCTTCATCATCATAATTCTCTTCGGTTTGATAATTGCAAGGGTGCTCTCAAATCTCTCTAAAAAAATAATTGATGAATTCGAAATCGGTAGGATAACAAGCAATAAGTTCAAGGATTACGCTCCGGAAATAATAAAGTACATTGTCTACTTCTTTGGATTGGTGATAGCGCTTGACGCAATCGGCATCAGGGTGATAACATTCAAGATATTGGGAATCATAATAGTTGTCCTGATTGGGATAACGGTGCTCTTGGCTGCCGGAGATTTCTTTCCTAATTTTATCAGGGGGCTGAAAATAAAGAGCAAGTACAAGATAAATGATATCATAAAAGTAAAGAATATTTCGGGCAGGATAATAAAAAAAGACCTGACAGAAATTCAGATTGAGAATGAGCACGAAACAGTTCACGTGCCATATTTGATGCTAAAATGAACTACATAATAGGGGGCAAAGATTTTGTAAACAGAAAAGCTGTCGAAAATCCCAGAGTTGACATTCTCATCTCTCCTGAAAGGTCGAGAAATAAGGATTTTATGAAGTCGAGAAACTCTGGGCTTAATCAGGTTCTCGTCAAATTAGCCAGCAAAAACAAGGTTGCAATTGGCTTTGATTTCAACTACGTATTGGATTCAGGCGAAAAGGAAAGGGCAAACATCCTTGGAAAGATGAAGCTAAATGTTTTATTGTGCAACAAATACAAAGTGGGGATGTGCGTCTGCAATTCAATAAAGAATAAAGAGGATGAAAGAAGCGAGAACAGCCTCAAGGCATTCGGAAGGATTTTGGGAATTTCAAATCCAAAAATCGCCAAATTTGAATATTAATAACATTTTTATACTAAAATAATCATCAAAATACAAAAGAGGTGAAATAAATGGTCGTTAAGACATCGGTTCATAAAAGTTCTTCAAATCCAACCCATAATAATCTTGCCGAGAAACTGCTCGAAAACAACATTCTTCTTCAGAAGAAGGACGCGGAAATGATGCACTCAGTAAACAAGCTCATAGAGAAGATAGACAGGATGCTCAGTGTCTTTGAAGAGGCCTCAAAGCATGTCATGGAGGTTGGGGATGACAAGAGAGTTGCAGAATTGACTGACAAGCTGGAAGAGCTGCTTGAGCAGAATAAAACGATAGCAAAGGGGCTCTTGATGTTGGAGAGGTATGTAAGGCAAAAAACTCCTCCAATGTAAAATGACGATAGAATTTCTGCTGGATGAATTTGAAGAGAAGAAGAAAAAAGAGCTGGTTGAGATAGATAATCAATTGAGCAAAAAACCGAAGAAAAAAACAGATAAAAAGACTTTGTTCCTTAGGAATTTTACGCTTTCATTGATGGGGCAGTACGGGGTAAAGAGCCACCACTATGAGCAGAAGGGGGAAAGCATAGACAGGCTGAACAAAGAATTGTCTTTTGAAACGCAGAAACTGAGTGCTAGTATATCTAGCCCAATTCAGAGAATGATGCCCCCTGTTCCAGACAGAATAATAAGTCATGAGGCAGGCCGGATGATGGACGCTCCTTTGCCAATTAATAATATTTCCATTCCAAAAAAAATCTCCGTCTTAGAAATTCCCAGGCCAATAAGTTCTCAAAAGCCAAACGAGGCTCCAAAACCGGATATTGTTCCAATTCCAGAATAGTAAAAGTTATAAATTTTTAGTACTAAGCCATATTATGAGAAATTTCACAAGGAATGCCGTTAGTTTTTTAATTGCAGGCTCCATTATTTCAACAGTAGCAATAAATACAGTCTACCGCAGCCCAAGAATAGAAGAAGCAGTGGAAGTTACGGCGGTCTATGACCGTCCCGGGGATAATTATACGGAGATAAAAGGAGAAGATAGCGAAGGAAACACAATCAGATACTTCATTAGGAATGCACATCTATTTCCTGCAAAAGTAGGTGATTCTCTGTACGTTATGCAAATAAAAAAGAATGATTTATGGGAAATCATCTTGGGAGAAAACAAAGGGCATAACGACAAATTCAGAGTGAGAAACAAAAGAACCAATAATTATTTTGAATTAGATGGCCTTGAAATGTGGGTTGAATATCCTAATAATTGAACATAATCTCAATGTCATTTCCAAATATTTTCTTCAGTTCTTCAAATAATTTTTCCTTTACAAATATTGACTTCGGCACTTTGAATTTCTTTGAGCTCTCTTCAAACTCTTTCTTGGAGCTCTCTTTGATGTTGGCCAGCTCTCCGCTCTCGCTCAATTTTGCCTTTTTAATGACTTCATCATTTATTATGTAAACGAGATCATCAAAGACATAGACCTCGCCGACCTTGTCGCCGTGCTTCACTCTTATTCTGACTTTGTCCAGCTTGATTCCGCTTTTCCTGTGCATAAATTCGGAAACTTCCTTTATGAAGGATCTTGCATCCCTTGCAATCTTGTCATTCTCAGCCTTGCTCAGCTTCTTGGACTTTGAATCTTTAATAAGCTTGAATAGATCATAGTACTTCTTCTGAATTTCATTCTTTCCTACTAATGATTTCAGCCCATTGTCAAGATCTCCCTTGACTTCATAGTAATTCAGAATATCCCTTGTCAGATTCATGACGTTGTCGTAGAGCTCATCAGTTCTTTCCTTATCCTTGGTCTTCTGAAGCGCGGCGAATATCTTGTTGATTACCTTCAGATAGTTCCTTGACCTGTTCAGCAGGTCATCAATCTCTTTTCCAGAAACTTCCTTGACTTTTCCGTGTTCGATTCCCTTATAGAACGCCCTTACGTCCTCTAAGGTTTTGACATCATTCAATGTGCATAATTTCAGCTTCCTGACAAATATGTCCTTCATCAGGTTAATTGTCTCAAGAGGGGTCGGAGGATTCACTCCATAGAGCATCAGAACAGCCTGGCTTGGGTTTATGATCGCCCAGTATAAATCCTCCCCAACAACACTCAGCAGTTTGAACCTTGTTCTGGACAGCAGCTTCTCGCCAGAATCCATCTGCATGTCAATTGCCTCTGGAGTCGGCCTTATTCTCCCCATGTTCAAAAGAAGCTTCCATGGCATGAACATTCCCCTATCATAAAGCGGAACACCGTCCCGGATAAAAGTGAACATAACCGGATGTGCATCCTTTACAGCCTCCCAGAAATCCGTGAGTATGTAAGTCTGGACGTGAAATTGTTTTTTAACGCCGGCAATTCTCGCAGCCTCAGCACCATAGCTTAAAATAATCCCTCTTAGTCTCTCTCTCAATTCGAATCTGCTCATTCTCTTCACATCAGTGTCATCAATTATGATATAAACGTCAATGTCAAAGCTCTTCTTGTCTCCTCTGAAGAGAGAGCCTGCTGCGATATAGCTGAAGATATACTTGTCAAATTTCTTCAGGACCATTGTCTTGTGGATCTCAGAAACTTTTATGCCCCCAAGAAAATCAATGGGGTCATAAACAAATGAACTCAGGCTTATTAATTTCAGGTATTCATATCTTGCATCATAGCAGTCCTCCTTTATCTCAGATACCAGCCTTACTTTCAGCAGAATGTTCTTGTCAATCGCCTTTGCAGTATCCTCGCAGGATTTAGTAATCTTGTGCTTCAGCTCAAATGGATTTTTGTTGTCATAGTCATTAACCAGTATAAAGACATTTATCTTGTCCTTTTCCTCCTCGGGCATCTTCTCCCCAGGCTTGATGCCAGAATCCATATAAGAGGAAAACCTCAGTGGGCTCACGTTTGGAAGAAGTGAAATCCCTATGACTTCCTTGTGCTTCTTGACAATCTCCTTCTTGAAGTCATCAAGCTTCTTTTGTATCTGCTTGAGCTTCTCTTCCATTTCAGGAGTTATCTGAAACTTGTCCTGATAATCGTATATGCTTTCCTTCTCTTCAGTCATTTTTTCTTGATTACCAAAAATATTATCATTGACGCAATTGATATCACTCCAACAATCATTATAAAGCTTATGGTTTCAGAGACAGAAGAATTTATCCAAATCTTCATAATCCCCAATATTCCGCCAAGCCCGTCTGGAAGTGCATCTTTGATCATTGAGTTTACAATCCCCATCAATGCAAACTTGTAGAACAGGTAATTGAATACTGAAGCTACCGCCCCGGAAAATAATGCATGCTTTAATCCAGATATTACCCCAAGCCCAAGCAAGTACAGAGCAAGCCCAACAGCGAGAAGGAAAGCTCCAATGTTCCTTGCAGCATTAAAGTAATACCTTACCCTTTCCAGGTCCCCCTGAAGCTTCGTAAACGGGCTGTTCTCTTTCAGGTTTTCATCGGAGAAGGACATGCAAAAATCACTGTTGTCGTTTTCGCACTGCCTTTGTATCTGCTCCCTTGTTAACCCTGTCTGCTCCTCAAGGTCTGTATAAACCAAATTAAGAATTTCATTGTCAATATCAGTCTTATAATCTGGAAACGAGTCAACGAGGTTACTCCCAAACACAGAAACAAACAGCAGTCCCAAGGCAAGAAAGATTGCCAGACTCCCAAAAAATTTCAAAATCCCCTTAATAAACCCCATTTTATCTCCTCATTAAAAGTATCAAAAGCAAAAGCAAAGCCAACAGCATAAAAATGTTCACCTTCATGAACACCAGATAGACCAGAAGGGCTAAGACAAGAAATGTTAGCCAGTGCGACTTTTTCTTTTCTTTTGTCAGGAGTTTACCGAGATTCCTGTCCTTCTTAACCATATTCAGCTGCCTCTTGGACAATTTCATAAGAACAAAGTATATTTTTGAGTATATAAAAATTATGATGTAATGTTACTCCACTCCTATCAAATCTTCTATATCTTCCATGACTTCATTAAACCTTTTTTGAGAATTTTTCTTAGACAGTTTTGCTCCCTTCATCGCCGGAATTAAATAAATTCCTTCATCCGCGCAGCCAATATGTTCAAGGCTATTTGAAACACAGTACCATTTACTTGGATCCTTGTCAGTCCTGTCAAATATAAAAATTATCCCTGTGTCTTCTTCATAGGAAGAATCATCCTCACTAGGCATATAAACCGTCAGTCTTCCCCCCTTCATGTATCCATTTTGGGATTCAGGAGCATATCTTATCAGGTAAACATGCGGCTTACCTGTTCCTGAAAAATGATATGGAATTTCCTCAATGACAAGCCTAACCCTTTGCTCTGGAAAGCATGACCCAATATCTTCAGCGGACAGTCCTTTTCCATTGGCAAGAACAAACGCCACCAAACCTGTCAATAACAGTCTTTTCATACCCTCGAAAATACTAAAACACTTATAAAGTTTTTTACAGTTAATTATTTTGAAATAACTACCAGAACACTTCCACATCATCAGTTCTCTCAGAGGGATTGATGTCAATAACATAATTCTTTTTTTTCTTGTACATCCTGCTTCCCAAGTATCCTATCATCGCAGCATTGTCAACAAGATACTGGTTCTCAGGGATGAAGCACTTGGCCCCCCTTTCTTTGCACATTATCCTTGCCATTTCCTGAAGCCTTGAATTGCACGCTACCCCTCCTCCGAGAGCCAATTCTTTTTTGTCAGTATGAGCCATGGCCCTTTCCGCAGTTTCAATCAGCATTGCAAAAACAGTTTCCTGGCATGAGTAGGCCAGGTCTTCCTTAGGATATTTTCCTATCTTGTTTTTGAGATTTGTATAAATCCCGCTGAAGGAAACATCCATTCCTTTGACAACATACGGAAGCTCAATGAAATTTTGCGATTTTAAGGACAGCTCATAAATTTTTGGCCCCCCGGGAAATCCGAATCCCAGATCTCTGGCAAATTTATCAAGAAAATTTCCTATTCCTGTATCGAGGGTTTCCCCAAATATTCTATACTTCTTCCCCTCATAGGCAATTATCTGCGTGTTTGCCCCAGAAGCATACAGCAGGACAGGATCCTTTGCTTTCGTAACAAGTTTTGTAATTTCCAGATGTGCAATGCAGTGGTTTACTGGAACCAGCGGAATTTTATGCTTTTCATTCAATTCCCTGGCCAGATTCATCCCCTCTAGCAGGCATGGCGCCAATCCCGGGGCATTTGAAAATGCAATGATATCAATGTCTTCTACCCTCAGACTGGTTTCATCCAAAGCCCTGTTCAACAATGAATATTTTATTGCCTTATGATGCAGAGCTGCTTCAGTGGGATGAATTCCTCCAGCCTCCGTTACATACATATCTCTTAAATTGCACAATACTCTATTGTCTTTTAAAATAGCTATCCCTAATGTATGTGCAGTTGATTCAATGCCCAAGGTTATCATAAGATTTAATAATAATCAGAATTTATAAAATTATTTTTTATCTAAAAATTTAAACCAACTCAAATATTCCTTTTTGATGTAATCTATAAATGGCTTCTCATCCTTTTCAATCTGATATCTATCAAGAACATCATAGTAATCCTCTAAGTCTTCTACAGGAATATCAATTAAAGGATAAGATTTCTTCCATAAAATCCAATTCATTAACAATCTTGATAATCTGCCATTCCCATCTGCAAAAGGTTGAATTGAAATCAGTTTCAAATGGATTAATGACGCAGGCTCGATCGAATGTAACTTCATGTTTTTTAATCCATGCCAGACAAAGAAATTCTTTAGTTCTTTGTTAATATCATCCATTTTGGAGGAACATAGGCAGTTCCGGCAATTTTCACATTTCTCTTCAATTCACTTCTTAATTTTCCAGCAATACTTTCCTACCTTCCCTAACAGAATGAATTAAAATCCATTATCCGTTGTTCTTAATTTTTATTTGTTTTTAGGTAACAATTAATTAGTTATGTACTACACAAAAGAAATCATTCACCAACAATCCTGCTCAATCCAACTACCTCATCATCGCCACTTAACCTAATCAATCTAACGCCAGAAGTGCTTCTTCCAATCACTTTGATATCTTTAACGTTCATTCTGATAGTAACTCCTTTCTTGGTAATGAACATCACTTGGTCATTATCATTAACACTCTTAATTCCTACCACGCCTTCATTTCTTGAATCAGGATAAATAAATTTAGTCTTAATGTTCAAAACTCCTTTGCCGCCTCTGTTAATAAGCCGGTAATCCTCAACATCAGTCCTCTTGCCGTAGCCGTTCTTTGTGACGGTCAATAGGCTGTCTTTGGCGATAACCAGCCCAATTACGTAATCATCAGCCAGCTTAATCCCCCTCACACCTATCGAATTCCTTCCAACATCATTGATGTCAGAAACTTTGAATCTTGAAGCTATCCCTTTGTGGGTTCCTATAATCAGATTCTCCTCTCCTTTGACATAAAGCACGTCAACGACATCGTCATTGTCTCTGAGATTGATTGCAATTATCCCCCCTTTCCTTGGATTGCTGTACTCTTTAAGCTGTGTCTTTTTTATGACTCCTTTCCTTGTTGCGAATACAAGATAGCCTTCATCAAAACCATCAAGCTTCAGGACAGATGTAACCCTCTCTTTTGTGTTAAGGAGATTTATAATTGCCTTTCCTTTTGAATACCTAGAGCCAAGAGGGATATGATAGGCCTTCAGCCAGTGAACTCTCCCCTTATCGGTAAAGAACAGCAGGTTATTCAAGTTGCTGCACACAAACAGGTCTTCAACGAAGTCCTCATCCTTTGTCGCCGCTGCAATTAATCCTTTTCCCCCCCTCTTCTGTTCCCTGTACTCATCCAACTTTGTGCTTTTAATATAACCTTTATTTGTAATTGTAATCACAACATTTTCTTCATTAATCAAATCCTCGTCTTCAATGACCTCATCCCCTCCGTCAATTATTTCGGTTCTTCTTTCATCAGAATAATCTTTTCTTGTCTCTTCAAGTTCATTTTTAATCATTTTAATCAGTTTGATCTTGCTCTCCAAAATTTCTTTTAGTTCTTTTATCAGTTCAATCAAACCTCTGTGCTCCTCATTTATCTTGTCCTGCTCAAGTCCTGTTAACCTAGACAACTTCATGTCAAGAATTGCCTGGGCCTGCTTGTCTGATAAATTATAATTATTGATCAATCCTTCCTTGGCTTCCTTTGAATCCTTTGATTTTTTAATCAGAGAAATAATTTCATCAATGCTCTTTAAAGCAATTAACAAACCTTCCAAAATATGCTTCCTTTCTTCAGCCTTATTTAAATCAAATTTGGTTCTTTTGATTACAACATCTTTTCTGTGCTCAATGAAATAAAATACCAAATCTTTCAGGGTCATTATTTTTGGCTGTAGATCATGAAGTGCAATCATGTTTATGCCAAAGCTCACTTCCAATTGGGTATTCTTATACAAATTATTAAGAACAACATCTGCATTTACATTTTTGCTTAACTCAATAACAACTCTTATTTCATTTCTGCTTGATTCATCTCTTAAATCTCTTATACCTTCCAATTTTTTGTTCTTGACCAAGTCAGCAATATTTTCCAACAATAAACTTTTATTTATCTGGTATGGAATTTCATATACAATTATTCTATCTTTCTCAAACTTAACCTTGCTTCTTAATTTTATTATTCCTTTTCCTGTCTTGTATGCTTTTCTTATCCCGGAGTTTCCTAAAATTAACCCCCCTGTCGGAAAATCAGGTCCTCTGATAAAATCCATAAGCTCGTCAACTGTGTAATCATCCCTTCCCAAAGCATAAATCACGGCATTAAGAATTTCATTAATATTATGGGGGGGGATATTGGAAGCCATGCCGACCGCAATGCCAGAAGTTCCATTAATCAGTAAATTAGGAACTTTAGCAGGCAACACAACAGGTTCTTTCAAACTACCATCAAAATTGGGAATAAAATCTACGGTTTCTTTTTCAATGTCTTTCAGCATTTCTTCTCCAATTTTGTCAAACTTAGCCTCGGTGTATCTCATATGAGCTGCCTTAAAAGAATCACTACCAAAATTACCATGACCCTTAACCAAAGTGTATCTCAAAGAAAAATCCTGAGCCATCCTAACTAAAGCATCATAAATGGAGCTATCTCCGTGTGGATGATATTTAAAACATTCACCAACAATTCTTGCAGATTTTACAAAATTCTTGTTATTTATCAAACCCATTCCATACATTGAATAAAGAATTCTTCTATGAACTGGTTTAAGTCCATCTCTTACATCAGGCAATGCTCTCTGCATTATTACGGACATGGCATAATCTATGTAAGCACTCTTCATTTCTTCTTGAATTAATCTATTTTGAACTACTTCCATTTTTAAATATCAATATTAGCGCTTTTGCTATGTTTCATAATAAATTCCCTTCTTGGTTCTACTTCATCACCCATAAGAATGGAAAATATATTATCCGCTTCAACTGCATCTTCAACAGTAATTTGTTTCAAATTTCTTGTATTTACATCCATGACTGTTTCTTCAAGTTCATTAGCATCCATTTCCCCAAGACCTTTAAATCTTTGAACAACAACATTAGAATCCCCAATTTCATTTAATTTATTCTTCAAACTTTCCTCATCTCTAACATAAGTTGTTTTTTTATTTTTAATAACTTTGAACAAAGGAGGTTGTGCAACATAAACATAGCCATTCTTGATTAAATCAGGCATATATCTATAAAAGAACGTCAATAATAAGCAAGAAATATGATTACCATCTGAGTTATGCAGGGTTAGTCCTCCCACACCTCCAACAAAACTTCTGTTAACATCTACGCCAATGTCATAAACAAACTTATCTTTACTATTAATCTTGCTAACAGACAAAACTTTAACAGCTTGAAAGTCATTATTGACATCAATAACATATCTTCTGTTTTCTTTTTTACCAATAAGAGAAATATAATCGCTCAAAGCCATGGCATTCTTGTGATTTTCCCATATCTTTCTTGTCTTTTCCAATTGCTGAACAGAACCGACAAGAATATTATAAGTATAATGATTTGACCTTATCAACTTTTCATTATAATAATGATCCTTAGCTTTTGATTTAATTACAGATGGTAAAACCCCTAATTGCCTATACAAGAATACTATCCCTTCCATCAACAGTTTAGAACAGGTTGAATGACCATGAACTGCTTTGTTATCCTTCCTGCCCACAAATGCAAAACCATCACTGTACAATAATCCCTTCAAAAACATAATTTGCAAATCTCTCTTCAAATTAAAAATAATATTTGGAACAAATTTATCAAAAGATTTTTTACCGTACAACCCAAAGTGTTTCAGCAGCAATTCAAAAGAATAAGAATTAAAGTGCACAACAGTTCCTCCTTTATTATTTTCCAATATTAAATTACAATCCAAAGATTTCTTAATTGAATTTCTTATTGCATCTAAATAATTATTTTTATCATTTCCTATGCACAAACTAAATCTATATGGATTCTTTTTACCTCTTGAACGGGTTCCATCGCCTATATACCATCCAAGAAGATATGCTAAGTTTTTATCAAAATTAAATTTAAGTTTTATTTTATTTGTGTGATTCCTAAGATAAAAATCATTGCATTTAATTTGATTCAAGTCAAGTTTGTTTGTTGGAACAAATAATTTAAAATTAATTTCTTTTTCTTTTACACCAATTATTTTGAGATACTTATTGAATAAATCATATTTGGGCATAACATTGTCTATTTTTAATTCCCATTGCTCTAAAATAGTATGATAAATATTCAATAAATTACCTAATTTCTTCCGGCTAATTTTTGAATTTGTCCTTATTTTCTTCAATTTATCCCATTCACCTAAGGCTAAATCGGCATAAGATTCATCTGGAATTTTATCCAAATCACTTTTATCCAATCTACAATAAACAAAGTCCAAGTTCAAATTTTTACTTAAATCAACTATGTAATTCCTGTCAGTTCTCGGTAGTCGTTTTGGAATGACTAAGTAATCATCAGACGTTATTTCATTGCTGTTTTTAGTTGTCACATTTTTACCATCATAAACAAATACGCTATGATAAGGGGTAACTTTAACATTATAGCCGAGATTAGTTTTTATTTCATACAAGCTAGTTTTTAATGGATGCTTCACGATGTTATTTATTTTTTTAACCTGATGTCTTCCAGGATTTATTGAAAATGAACTAACGGAATAATCATTTGGTTTTAAACAATTATCCACAAAATTTCCAATGTAATCAAACTCAATTTCTCCATCCTTATTAAACAAAAGAGAGGGGGTATCTCCAGTAACACTATCAGCATCAGTAAGAATAATAATTTTATGATATCTTAATTTAGAAATATTAAAATCATCGCTTATCCCTGTTCCTAATGCAGTTATTAAATTTGTAATTTGTTCATTTTTGAATATCTTATTTATTCTTGACTTCTCAACATTCAATATTTTTCCTCTCAAAGGAAGTATTGCTTGAAATTTTCTATCTCTTGCAGAAACACCCGTTCCCGCTGCGGAATCTCCCTCAACAATGAACAGTTCACTCTTGGCAGGATCCTTCTCGGAACAGTCTGCTAATTTGCCGGGTAATGAACCACTTTCAAGAACAGATTTCCTTCTCGCCAATTCTCTTGCCTTTCTTGCCGCTTCTCTTGCTTTTGCAGCCAAAATAATTTTGCCGCATAAAACTCTGGCGATGCTTGGATTTTCCTCAAAATAGGAGTTTAATTTTTCATAGACTACTGAGCTTACCAATCCTTTTACATCGGAATTCCCAAGCTTTGTCTTGGTCTGGCCTTCAAACTGCGGCTCTGGGACTTTAATTGATACTATTGCAGTCAATCCTTCCTTCACGTCATCGCCCGTAAGTTTCTCATCGCTGGTTTTGCTCCTTTTCAGATACTCATTGAAGACCCTCGTCAACGCCGTCCTAAACCCCTCTTCATGTGTTCCGCCTTCAATTGTATTGATATTGTTCACAAAGCTGTAAATCCTGCAATTGTAGCTGTCGTTGTACTGCAGCGCAACATCAACGGAGATTTTGTTCTGCTTTGAAATGCAGACTGGGTCATGCAACTTGTTCTTGTTCTTGTTTAGATCTTCAACGAACTGTTTTATTCCCCCTTCAAAGAGGAATATTTCTTCCTTCTCAGTCCTTTCATCATTCAATATTATCTTCAGCCCAGAGTTAAGATACGCCAATTCTTTCAGCCTCTTTGCAATGTAATCATAGTCAAATTCTGTAACTTCAAAAATTTCCCTGTCAGGGAGGAAGGTGATCTCGGTCCCTGTCTTGCTCGTCTCGCCAATGACTTCAAGCTCCATTAATTTTTTCCCCTTGGAGAATTTCTGGTGGAATATTCTTCCATCTCTTGAAATTTTGACATCAAGAAGCTCAGACAGTGCATTTGTAACACTTACTCCAACGCCGTGCAGCCCTCCTGAAATTTTATAAGTTGACTTGTCAAATTTCCCTCCTGCATGAAGAACAGTGAGAACTAATTCCAGCGCAGGCTTCTTTTCTTCAGGATGAATGTCAGTTGGAATTCCTCTTCCATTATCTTTTACGGTGATAGAATTATCCTTATGAATTTTAACATCAATCTGATTGCAGTGTCCTTCAAGCGCCTCATCTATTGAATTGTCAAGAACCTCATAAAAAATATGATGCAAACCCCTATTAGATGTATCTCCTATATACATTCCGGGGCGCTTCCTCACAGCTTCAAGATCCTTTAATACAGTTATATTCTTCGCATCGTACCCATTCATTTTTTCCCACCCAATATCTTATTAAGTCCAAGCCTTTCATACCCTATTTTTTGTTAAAAATCTCCCCAAGATATACAATAAAAAATGCTGTTTAATATAAAAATCTTTCTCCCTCAAAACACAAAAATTTGAGCACTACAAGCCTTGTAATGGCAAAACAAAAGTTATTTGACAGAAAGATTTATAAAGAAAATTTAGAAGTCCAAAAAACCAGAAAAGAAGGTTATTTCAACCTTAAATTAAGGCCTGAAAATCCCTGTTCTATGCCCTTTAAATTTTATTAATTCTCTTCTATCACAAAATGTTTTTCACATCTTGCTTCATACTGCTCTTTTCCCCCAATGACAACCAGCTTATCATCATGATAGACAGGCTTTCCATTAGCCAGCCTCTGCGTAAAATTAGCTTCTCTTCCGCAGATCTCGCCATTTTCCCTGTAAGTGCATATGGCAGACAAATAATAAACTTTGGACATAGCCATTAATTCCCCGACATGCCTCTCTGAATCTTTAAATTTAAATGGTTTGCCCATGAAATCAGTGTTCAATCCTGAAACAATTATCAGTTTGTTCCTGAATTTCCTGCAGAATCTAACTACCCCATCATCCAAAAACTGGACCTCGTCAATTCCTATAACATCGGCGTCATATCCGTAGAGATCGTCCGAATTTTCAGCAGTGATGCATCTGAAGCTGACACCGTCGTGGGTCGTGACATATTCTTCGGAATATCGATTGTCGATTTTTGGCTTGAACAGGACGACTTTTTTTCCTGAAATGCTCTCCCTTCTCATTCTCCTTATCAGCTCTTCAGTTTTTCCGCAGAACATACATCCTGTGATGAATTCAATCATAGATATTCAGGATGTGGGTTTATTTAAATTAATTATCAAAATAAAAAACAACCTATGGAATAGTCCTATACTTTGTGTTTATCAATGTCCACTCAAATATGAGCAGGAATAAGGCAATTATTGTGAACCACAGGTCAAGCCTCTGTGTTATTTTTCTTTCCATTGAATTAGCAATTCTGCTGTATGCATCCTGCAACTGAACCTCGTCTTCCGCCCTGTAATATTCCCCAGAAGTGCTCAGCGCAATGTTCTTCAATGTGGTTTCATCCAGAACAAGCTGGGCTCCATAAAAGTCAGCTCCTTCTTCAGTTCCAATTCCTATTGTATAGACAGTAACCTGCCTCAGGTTGATGTATTCTATCGCATCCGCAACAGGAAGCCCAACATTGCTCTGCCCGTCAGTAATAAGGATAATCGCCTTTGCATTTTCGCTCCCCATCAGCAAATTCGCGCCGGTAACAAGAGCTTCCCCTATGTCTGTTCCGCCGGTGGAGCTTAGTTCAATGTTTCTTATCACCTGGCCCACTTTAAATTTATCATCGGTCAATTCGGACTGCGAGTAGGCCGTGCTGGAGAATGCAACAATTCCCACCTTGTTATCCGGGCTTATCTGATCAAGAAAATTTATTGCAGCCGTCTTGGCAGCTTGAAGCCTGCTCGGCGTGAAGTCATCAACAATCATGCTGTTGCTGTTGTCAATCACAATGACGAAATCATAATTGCTTCCCAGGCCCTGATACGTAAATGAAACTCCGGAGATTGCAAGTATGAAAAGCAGCAGAATGCAGACTCTGGTGACAAGGAGAAAAAGGTTCTTGCTCAGCAGCTCTCCGCCAGTAATTCGCTCTATGGCTTCAAAATTGGCAAACTTGAACGCCCTTCTTTTTGTGCTTTTCAGCGTCGTGAAATGAATGAAGACAAGAATAGGCAGGCTGAACAAAAGCCATAGGTACTCTGGATTGACAAAATTTATCTCCATCTCAGCGACCTCTCCATGAAAAGGTTCAATACTGGTTTTGTAAATCCCTTGTCAGTTGTCAGGCTAAGGAAATCAGCCCTGTTTCTCAGGAATGCATTCCTTATTTCATTTTCCTGCTTTTTCATCTCCGCCTCGTAGACCTCTCTTATTAATTCAGGCTCTATCAAAAGCGACCTTTTTGAATAGGGATCCTGGATGACAACCTGCCCTGCGTCTTCAGGGAGCACCTTGTCCCTCGGGTCTCTCACCATTATTGCTATGGTGTCAAACTTATGCGAAACTATCTCCAAAAATTTTACCCAGCCGTCTTTCAGGCCGACAAAATCAGAGACAATGATGACGACAGAATCCTCCTTAAGAAAATTGAGGAGAAATTTTGCGGCATTGTTAAAGTCATAGGCTCCAAAGTAATAATCAGGGTTCAACAGGGCCTTTTCAAGGACATGAAACTGGCTTCTTCCCTTCGCAGGATAAATCTTGCTGACAATTTTGTCATTGAACATAGCCATTCCGACGCTATCTTCCGCCTCAAGGATTGCATATGCAAGCGAGGCAACGAGTTCAACAGTGTACTCATTCTTTAATTTCACAGTGCTCCCAAAGACCATTGAATCGCTGCAGTCAATCAGAAAAAAAACACTGACCTCCTTTTCTTCAACATACTGCCTTACAAGAATCTGGTTCGTTCTCAATGTGGCCTTCCAGTCAATCATTGATGCATCATCACCCGAACAATACGGCCTGTATTCAGAGAACTCGAGACCTCTCCCTTTGAAAACACTTCTGTAATTCCCGGAAACTTTTGTTTTGAGAAGGCCCTTGGTAACAATCTCAAGCCTTCTGATAGAAGGTACTATATCTACATTTAGCTTCCTTTTCATGGCATCGGAACTTTTCTCAGAATTTCATTTATGACATCATCCCTGTCTATATTCTCCGCCTGTCCCTCATAATTGAGCAGTATCCTGTGCCTCAGAACATCATGGGCTATCGTCTTGACGTGATGGGGAGTTACATATGTCTGGCCTCTCAGCAGGGCCTCCGCCTTTGATGCAATGAACATACCAATGGATGCTCTTGGAGAGCTTCCCCATTCAATGTATTTTCCAAGACTTATCTTGTATTTCTGGGGATTCCTCGTGGCTTCAACTATTCTTATTATATACTTCTCAATATCCTTGCTCAGGAATATGTTCTTGACAAAGCTCTGCAAATCAAGTATTGACCTGGGATCCATTACCTTGCTGAGTCTGTAATCATCAAAGTTCTTTAATGTTATATTTTTGCCGAGAATTTCCACTTCCTCATCTGTAGTTGGATACCTTATCTGAATTTTGAATAGGAACCTATCAATCTGAGCCTCCGGAAGATTGTAAACTCCTGCGCTTTCTATTGGATTCTGGGTTGCCATGACAAAAAACGGAGTAGGCAGCTTATGGGTTGTCCTCCCTATCGTGACCTGCTTCTCTTGCATTGCCTCCAATAGAGCAGACTGCGATTTCGGAGGGCTTCTGTTGATCTCATCTGCAATTACAAAGTTGGAGAACACAGGCCCCTTAATGACCATAAATCCCTTATTTTTGTCATATGTTGTGAGGCCTGTTATATCTGTGGGAAGAAGATCAGCAGTGAACTGAATTCTCGAGTAATCAACACCCAAAATTTTGGCAAGCGTCCTTACTATCAGCGTTTTAGCTATCCCTGGGACTCCTTCAACAAGGATATGCCCGTCGCATATAACCCCTCTCAAAATTCCGTCAATGACTTCTTGCTGCCCGACGACAGTTTTCTTGGTTTCATTCCTTATCTTCAGAAACAGAGCATGATAATACTTTATCTTATTCATGTCAGATTTGCTCAATCCGCCCCTTTCTTTCATCTTGCACCTCTAATATATATTTTACAATGCATTTTTCTTTTTAAACCTTCTCCTTCTGTAATAGTAGTAGATCGAATAAAATACGAGCATGAATGCAATGATCTCAATTATCAGTATCGTTGTTTCGTTCAGTAATTCTTTCTTGGGCTCCTGCAACGTCAGCCCCGCCCGGTTGACAAGATCTTTGCACGAATTTATTGCAGCCTCAGTTGTCTGTATTGCCTCCTCATAATTCCCCTCCTCGTAAATTTCAATGGCCCTGTCAATTAATTCCTTTAATTCAAGGCAGATTGGATTTGCCTCCAATAATGACTGTGCAAACTCTATCTTCTGCTTTGACTGAGCTGCAATTCCCCCTTCTGAAACAAGGTTAATGATGACCTTTGCCCGATCCTCGAAATTTGGCGTTGAAACTTCAGCAAGGACATTGACATCATACTGCCCCGGCTCAACATCATCCCCTCTTGTTATTGTCAGGACAACAGGCATTGACTGCCCTCTTGCCAATGAGGGAATATAAGTTGAGCTAAAGACAAATCCCAACCCTTCTGTTCCCGAGTCAGCGCTCAGGCGGATTCCATACAAGTCTACCCCGCCTGTGTTTCTGAGTATGATCTGCGTCGTGACCTGCTTGTCTTCTGCTACCGTTATGACTCCTGGCTCTATTATATCCAAATCATAATCGGCCTTGCTTCCCCCTCCGCCTCCTCCGCCTCCTCCAGATCCTGATACAGCTACAGGAGACGTAGTTGCCTCTGAAACCATGAATACGCTCAGGTTCACCATTGATGCCCTGATATAATTATTATCTGTGCTCAACACGGAATCCAGCAATGTCCACGAGCATGATGCCTGAGAGTTACACTTGTAAAATTTTAAGTTCTCCTCATACGTTATTGTTCCAAGGACACTTGTGTAGTTGTATGTCATATTGACGCTCTGTGTGCTGCTGTTGGCTCCATAGGACAGCCCACTACAGCTGAAGTTATATTGGTCAATTGCCCTCGTATTTGTTGGGATTGCAATGCTCTCTGACAAATCCTGATATGCGCAGGCTTTTCCATGATCTGTGCTGAGGCTTACATTTTCTACCAAAATATTTAATTTGCTGTTTGTTAATTCCAAGTCAAAGTACCCAGAAGGATTTGTGAAGCTCACGCTGCTGTTTGATTCAAAAACAGTCTTGCTGCTGCAGATGTCATTTATTGTAAAGTTTGTTATTCCCTCTCCTGTAAAAGTGATGTTCGTATTATTTGCAACTACCAGAGATGCATTTGAAGTGACGGTTATTCCAGTTTCAGGATAATTGATATCCCTGACCTGAACGCTAAGGGTATGGCTTCCCTCTGTTTTTGGGCTGTAGCTGAAATTATGTTCATACGTAAATCCCCCAGGTATAAAATCCTCCTCATTGTTGCTAACTGGAGTAAATTGATCAACGGTCCCGTTTGGAAGATAGACATATACATCCACAGAATCTAAGAGCACAGACAGGTCAGTGTTGACTCTCACAGTGACATTGGCCTGTTCTATATTAGACACATACGTGTAATCCGGGCAGAAATAGCTTACTGTCGGATATGTAGCTGTAAGAGTGACAGGTACAGTAATTCTGAACCTTCCAGCTTCGCTCACGTTTGCGCTTGAGCCGATGCTGCCGTTCCATCCATATGCTGTGACCGTGACATACTGGGACTGGACTGACGGAACATCATAGCTGTAATTGTATGAAGTGTAGCTTCCCTGCGAGCTGTGATTTGTGAAGTTAAGATAGCTTGTAAATGAGGATCCCTGAAGCGTAACGCTTATATTGTTGACCCAGTTCCCGTTTCCCATCTCAGTTATATTGAAGTTGTATGAATTTCCGATTCTCAAGACCTGATCATAGGTCGGGGCCACAATCTGCAGAGTGGAATAAACAATGCTAAAGTTGCTGTAATTGTAGCTGTTGTAATCAACGCTGTCATTTGCCCTTATCCTCAAATAATAGTCTCCAACAGGAGGCATGCTCTCAATCGGCAGAGTGTAATTTGTATAGCTTGTGTTGAATGCGAATATCATATACGTTGAGTTGAATTTAGTTGAATTGTAAACTTCAAGCTCATAGCTCACATTGTCCAAATCCAGATCAGTTGAATCATCCCAGTCAAATTCCGTGTAGTTGTCATTGAGCATTTTGGCGTTAATGGCTGGGAATCTCCAAACAGGGGTCAGTGGAACCCTGTTCTGGACCTTGAATTCACCCCATGAGCTGCAGTTGGAGTTTCCATTGGTGTCATTGGCGCACCATCTGTAGATTACCGATTCCTGATTCGTGAAATTGTTCCATGTTATGTTGTATGAATACACATCTGTATCTGAATTGATGTCAAATGAATTAGATGAATTAGTGTAATTCTGGTAGCTACCCGACCAGTTTCCCTCAACCCATATTTCATGGAGGAACAAGTCAGTGACGGTTGCATTCAATGTTACATTGCTCGTCGGATAGCTCGGCTCAGGCGTCTTGTTCACATTAACTATCAATGGAGGGCTTAGGTCAACGCTGAAAATTCTCGTCTCCGAAATATTGACATTGCTTGAATTGTCATAGACTGATATATTCCACATTGTATTCTGCTGGTCAAAGAACCCTGTGAGGTTCATGTAGGTTATTGAGTCAAGGCTATTGATTGCAATCGTCGTGCTTGAATTCAGGGTTCCATTTATTGTTATAGTTATGTTCCCTATGCTGTGAAGATCAGACACATTGAATGTGAAATTGATGCTGCTTGCTCCTACAACAGAATTGTTTACAGGGTAATTAATCAACACTGAAGGCTTGATAGTGTCCCTTACAGTCAGGTTTTCATAAGTTGTGTTCTCCCTTCCGCTGAAATCAATCGCATATGCCTTCATCGTGTAATTTCCTGTTTTTGTCAGATTTGTTGTAAACAAAGTTACATTGTTCGATGCATTGTTCAGGTGAGTTCCGTCAGGATATGAGATGTTTATGACTGAATAATTCAGCGAAACATCAACTATTGTAAAGTTGACAGTTGAGTTTTCGACCCCAAACTCTATTGGAGTCGGGAAAACAGTCAGGTTGATCTTTGGATTTTGGGTGTCAACTCCAAAAGTCCTGTTGCCTGCCAGCGTGTTGTTGTTTCCTGCAGAATCGACGCATATTACATTCCAGTCATACCTTCCATCAGATATTCTTGATGCCGACAGGGTGTTCTGTGTCCCTGAAGTCGGAGTCAAATCCGTGGTGTTGTATCTCCATATTCCGTCAGTCCAGTTGCCATACAAGATGCAATAATCAAGATTGACATCAGTTGGTGTGTAGATGAAATCAGCGCTCTGGTCCTGGCTCCAGTATCCATTTGCCGGGCTGTTTAACGTGACTGTCGGGCTTATTGTGTCAACAGTATATGTAAGCGCTTCTGAAGTGTTGCAATAATTAAGCTGATCACAGTAATAGACTCTCCAATAGTAGGCCGTGTCTGCTCCCAGCTGCTCCGCTCCCAAAACCTGATACTGTATAACCCCCTCCTGTGTCGTGAATGACCTGTCAAAGCTTGTAAATGCAACATCATTGTCAACCTGGACAGTGTAGTTGTCCAGTCCTGAGTAGTCCTCAGCCCCATTCCATTGGAACAGCGGCGTCCTGTTTGTTGATACCGTCTGGTTCAAGGGGGATATTAAGCTTGCATTGAAAGGATACCCTGTTTCAACATAGAAATCGGAGTCATACTCAAATGTATTGTTCAAAGTGTCGTTTACATATAAGGTGTAATTAATTTGCCCCGTTCCATAAGTTGCATTCAGGGCAGGGATTGTTATTTCCCACAATCCTCCTCCTATCTCAACCAGCCATCCCCAGAACAGCACTGCAGCATTCTTTATTGAGTCCCAGATGTAAATCCATGCGCTTGATATCTGGCCTATTCCTGAATCTGTGAGATTGAACCTTAATGTCAAATTTTCACCATATGTCACGGGGCTTGTATTGTTGACTATCACCTGCCCAGTCGTCCTATTTGCAGTTATGTTCTGAACGGCCACATCAGGATATAGTGTATCAACCTGAAAATTCAGCTCACTGCTCCAGTCAGAAAGGGCATTTTCATAAACATCATCATTTGATGTGGAATTGTCAGACATTCTCAATTTCCATGTGTAATTCCCCCATCATCAAAGGCGAACCTCTGGAGCTCGTACAAGCTTGCAATTTCAGAGCCTGATAATGACCTGTTGAATATTGCCACTTCATCTATATCTAATATTGCCCCATTTGCATTCCCTAGCGCAAAACCATAGCCTTCAATGGAAGCACTTGAGCCAACAATAAAGGTGTTTACTTTGGTATAATTAAAATAATATGTAATGTTAACCCCATCATATGTTATAGCCATAAAATCCCAAAGAGTAGGACGACTGGAAGGTCCAAAGTTACTGGGGAATTGAGCTGTAGAAATCCCTCCAGAACTATTGTAAAGAGAAAAATAAGGAATCTGCCCAGATGCACCTTCGAAATTAGTCTTGATCAAACCAGTAAAAGGAGTTCCATTGTAAAATATCCAATAATAATTCAGAATTGAACTTGTCCACTTCTCAGTCTTAACCCATTGGCTTATCGTAAACTCTGTTGGGTAGGTCCCTATCAAAGAATCAATATTTGGAAAAATAATATAATCAGATGAGCTATCAAATTGAGTAGCAACCCTGTCTATCATATGAGAATCAGTGAAGTTTCCATTGGCTTCAGTGTAAGCTCCAACAATAAGTTCCCCCCCTCCTTGATATATTGTTGCTACATGTGAAGTATTCACTTTATTTATCAAATCACTTCCATCCCACAAAAGCTTCAAACCTTCAGGATAATAGGCGGTGCTTGGGGAATTTCCAAATATAGAACTTGTATTGTACAACGTTGAATTCAAAATCAAACTTCAGGATAATAGGCGGTGCTTGGGGAATTTCCAAATATAGAACTTGTATTGTACAACGTTGAATTCAAAATCAAACTTCCGGAATTATTATAAATATTCAGCACAGGATGCAGTATATCTCCATCCAAGTCGCTTTGGTTGGTCCAGTTCATTCTGGTGTGATTGCTGCCTGTCCAAGTCACATTTGTCGGATATGTCAAACTGAAGTTCGCAAAGGGCTGGGTATTCAGGATTTTAACTTGATAATCCTCCTGCTTAAGAACTACATCCATAAGCACTGGAGTCAAATTTGTATTCAGGGTTTCAAATAAAGCCATGTATTGAAGATACCTGTAAGATTCTGTTAAATTCTGGATTGAATTTGAGCTTCCATTCGGGATATAATAACTTGACCATGCACTCCAATTTATTTCATTATCTGCTGCCAATCTGCTTATTCCTGATATATTTGAGGCATTCCAGGAATTTCCAACTCTTGTCTGCAGTTTGAGATTTCCCTCAATGCTTCTGTTATAAATTTCATAAACTTCAGTTGATGTTAAAGCCCTGTCCCATATTGCAACTTCATCCAGAGCCCCTACACTATAATCAGGTCCTGTGTACTGATATGCCCCAAGGACAAAATTATCCCTGTTATTTATATCCCCCAGCCAGCTCCCATCATTAGAACCTAATGACATAGTAAATGATTGATTTATTCCGTCTATATACAATAGATACTGTGCACCATCAGAGCCAAAAACAAAATTATGCCATTCATTATCACTATACTGCCCATCAGAACCTACTACAACCTGCCTCCATCCTGCTATTCCATTATTCCAATAAAAATTAAATTTCCCATTATTAATCCCCAAGAGCAATAGATATATATTATTTCCTGTGTCAGTATCCCCAAAAGTAACATGATACTCGGACCCACTTCCTACACTTGATTTAAACCAATATGATATCATTCCAGCTTGGTCACCGCTTCTATAATTGGATGAATTATAAACTAAATACTGGCTTCCATTGAACCATGTTGCACTTGTATCAATCACATGAATCCCTGTTCCGTTCATATTTATTGTTCCTGCCTGAACGCCCCCAACACTCGCAAATTGGATGGAATTATTTAAGTAACTTACATTGTTAGAGCCATCCCATCCAAATACCAACCCTGAAGGATAATAGCTTAGATGAGGAATATCATACCCAAAGCCTATCTCGGAGGCATTTGGATTAACCCCCAAGTCAAATATCATTGAAGTAAAATTCCCTTTTGAAAAGTATCCATTCACCTAAAGTCCCCAATAGTTGTATCTATGACATACCTGTTCGTTGAATTGTCCCCATTTATCTGGCAGTAAATCCTGTCCCCCTTCACGAAATTGCCAGATGATAGAGAGCTTGTATTGCTTCCCAAAGCAGCATCATTCTTGAACCATTCATAGCTTAAAACAGAAAGGGTTGTATTTGCATAATTGCAGTAGAGAGTGTCATTCACTCTCGCAACAGCGAACTTCTTGTAATCCAAAGTTGAAGCAGTGTCCATCCACACGGCACTTTGATTGAATTCTGGATTTGTGGTTGAGACAAATTCCAGATTGTTATAAACAGTCCCTAAGTAAACTCCATAATTCCTCTCAGAGAAATGGTCAACTATCCATTCAACAACAAAAATGCTTACATTGTTTTCACCAAGCGAGTAATAGGAATCATAAACCCCGATGCTGGCATTGTTGTCCATATCAGAAATAGACACTGGTTCCCCCTCATAGCCATAGAGAGCAGTGTAGCCAATTACATTCTCATAATATATATCAGAGCCAAATCTGACGATCCTTCCATTCTGGATTCCATAGTCCTCAATCGTCCTTGGGCCTTCAGTCTGGTATTCAATTTCAACTTCATTTACACTGTCCTCAATAACAAGGCTTACATTCTCAGTAAGATTTGATTCTCCCCCAAAGACAGCAAAGCCGGTGATTCCCCCAAGCCAGTCAAATACAGAATTCCCTGTAATCAAATTTCCGCTGCCAAGATCTTTTACACTACCATCTTCAACAACCTTGACCCTGTCATTGATCTCAATTTCAGAGCCGCCTTCAATTTTGGTCACGGTAACATTGCTTGCCAATTTTGGTATCTCGATTGTAAGATTATCCGAGCTCTGCTCCAGCCTGACAACTTTTTTCCACCTTACAGGCTGGTTTATCCTTATCGGCTCAACAAGCGTTGTATTCTCTTCGATTCCACTTGGTAATGTAACATTTTCCTGTAGTGTAACATTCTCTATCGTCTCATTCACAGCCTCAACTATGTAGTCGCTTATGTTTATTTCAATTGGATTATCAATGCTCTCATTGATTTCAATCGTGTAGTTGCTTGCGTTTAATTCAGGAACGTCTTCCATAGAATCTTCAACAACAAGCGTATCGCCTACAATCCCTACAATTCCACCATTGTCAATCAGGCTGAGTGTAACAGAATATTCTCCAGGATCCAGCTCAAGCCCAAAATCAGAAGCCCCCGCGTTTAGCGTGTCTATATAGTATCCATCTTCATCGGCTTCAAGCCCGAACTCTGATATGCTTCTCGAATATTCATCAAGATCAACAAGTAAAATGACGGATGCATTTGAAGACACATGCTCATTGATTTCAAGGTTGATGCCATCATTCTCAAACACAACAAAGCCAGTAATTCCATAGTTGAAGTAGAAAAAAAGCCCTCCTAAGAAGAGTATTCCTATTACCAAGAGAGGAATTGCACCACTTATCTTAGGATGCTGAACAACATAATCAGAAGAAGAATAATTTGAATTTCTGAGAGCCTTTTCTTTCCTGACGGCTTCTCTCTTATCGGAGCTTAAAAAGATATTTTTTACATTGCCATCTTTCCTGTAGTTGGTATACCAGTAGTCATATGACCTGCCATTCCTCACCACTGTCTTCCTATACAAAGGGCATCACCTTTCCAATAGAGAAACAGCTAGAAGAAACACTCCCTAACCGCTTAAAAGCATATGCTACAATAACCATCAACCTCTTTTTTTACAGTGGTGCAAATCCAGAAATAAGTGGTGCAACCCTAATATAAATGTTGCTATTGCAGGGAATAAAGCCCACAAATAGTGAATAGAGGCATTTCAATGATTCACTTCGCTTATTGACTCGTAAATTTCCTTTGTTTTGTTGTAAAGCTCAGCTCTTTGAACATCAGTCACCTGCTCTGACAAGTTGCCATAGAGCTCCAAAAGCTTGTTGTAGTGGTTTGCAGCAGCCTCAACTTTGTTTTCAATGACAAGAAGCCTTGTTTCCTCAGCAAGCTTGTTGAAGTCAATAACATTATCAATAACCCACCGGTCAGATCTGTGAATTATCTTAGCCTTCAGACGCGATGCATGAGCTGCGGAATGATGTTTTACTTTTCTAAGCAGGATTTTCTTTGTTTCCTTTTTTGATTTATGTTTCCCGCCTTCAACAATTTCTTTTCCAAGATATATGCTCTTCACCTTTCCATTGACTCTCTTGCTTTCATACTTGTACCTGTAAATCTGCCCGCCTTTCTTTATTTCCCTTATGAAAGCCATATAAAAATGTAGTGTAATTTATATATAAATCTTTCTCTACACTACAAATGATTCCGAATTCCTTCTCAATAATTTCTTTAATAAGACACTTACAATTCATCCAGAACTTTGACTCTGCTCTTAAAGCCCTTTACAATCCTTAATTTTGTCTTGAACTCCTTGGAGAGGAACTTAACCAGTTCAAGGTTGGCTTCGTTGTTCTTTGGCTTGGCATTGAGATCAACAAAATTCTTCCCCTCTTTTGAATAAAATTTATTCCTGCTGCAGTTGGCTTTCACTTTGACTTCAATAGGAAACATCTTTCAGCTTTTCCTTCAGAACAGCAAGCTCTTTTTCAAGATTGTCAACCTCATTGTCTTTTCTTACATAGCCATCGTACTCTATGTTGATCTTTTCAGCCTCCATCTTGAGCTTTTCCTCCTCATTGTATTCAAGCCTCGGAAATTTCATCCTCAGCGTGACCATGAGATTGTGGAGCTCTTTCGTGTATGCCTGAAGAAAAAGAAAAGTCTTGTGCTTGGCATGCCTCAGCTCAGCCAGTCTCTCAAAGTCCTCCATCATTTCAATTGCATGTATACTGCTCTCAAGAAGGTCCTTTCTCAGGCCCACGGGCGAATCTAAAGTAGTGTAAACCTTACTCATTTTCTATGTCATAGAGGATTTCATCCATCTTGTTGAGCTTGGTCTTGACGTGCTCCATTTCAGAATGCCACTTCGCAAGGTACTCATCCTCCTGCGTCTTCATCCTCTGCATATCGCTTACAAGCCTGTCAATGTCCTTTATTTTTTCCTTTATTTTTTCCACGATGTCAATAGCCTCTCTGTAATGGTCCATCTTGACAAATATTTTTTTCTTGACATTCGGCTCTGAAATTGAAAATGAGTTATGGCTTTCAATCTCCCCAAGATCAGATCCCCTTATAACCCCTATGTCAATTGAAGAAGGCTTAGGCAACTCCTGAAGCGATTTATTCTGTGATGTAAAAATTCCCATTATAATACCTCCAAAACAATAGGATATATAACTTAATCATTATTAAATTCTTCCTTTTTACTCTACAATAACAAATTAATTTTCCAAAAAGCTTATATACACTACAGCGAATAATATTGCATGCTTAAGAGGAGTTTGTTGTTGGTTATTTTTCTTGCATTTTCCAATAGGGTTTCCGCTGTAGCGCTCTTCGGCCAGGACTATTCTTTGACATTGATTGTCCCTGTGCTTATGATCCTATTTGCACTACTTTTCTTTCTTGGGATATACCTTAAAGACAACTGGAAAAGATTCAAGCTGCCAGTTCACAGAAAACACAGGAAGCATGAAGTTAAAGTGGAGACTGATTTCAGCAGTGAGTTTTCAAATCTGAAGAAATCTCTCAAGAAGCAGTCTGATGGGCAGGCATTGGATTCAATAGAAGACCTGACCAAAAAGTTTCTTGGCGAAAAATTAAAAATAATAGGTGAGTTCTCATTTGAAGAGCTTCCAAAAGAAAGGCTCTCTCTGTCAACCAGAAGCTTCATAGAAAAAATATCTGAACTGAAATACAGCGGTGAGGCAGTGACAAGGCAGAAGATAGCCAATCTCCTCTTTCAGCTGTCAGGGCTCCTAAGAGTCAGATTCGCCGGTGATGAAGCCCCCCACAAAAAGAGATTCAGATTCAGGATTCCAAAGATCTCATTGAATTTATTTCCAAAGAAAAAATACGCCCCCAAAAGCCTCAAGGTTCCAAGACCTAACAAGTTGAATCTGTCCCCTCCAAAACCATCAAGCAATCTTGGCGCGGTGGAAAGATTGAACCGGAGGCTTATGGGGCTGATGCGGAAGATTGAGCTGAGCCTATCCAGACCAAAGAAGGCTTTGAAGCTCTATCAGAAGGCCGTTGAACTCAACAGAGTAATTCCAAGGTCAGGTTTGACCAGTAAGCTGAAAGAGTTAAACAGCAGGATATTAACCTACAAGGAAAAAGAAGACAAGACAAAGCTGAAGAAAGCCAGATCAAAAAAGAATAAGAATTTAGAGAAGACATCGCAGGCAATCCAGCAGCTGGTAAAGCAGACAGAAGCAAATATAATAGATTACAGGAAGGCATTAAAGCTGCATGAAAAGGCTGTGAAGCTCAACAAGACAGTTCCTCATCACGAATTTTCAGGCAAGTTGTCCGCTCTGTACCAGAGCATAGTAAGAACAAAGGAAAGACAGAACGAAATTAAGCTAAGGAATATAGACCTGCAGAATCAGAAAAAAATAAAGCAGGTGAGGGATTCAAAAACAAGTGAAGTAAGAAGAGTAATGAAAATAGCTGAGAATAACATTTCAAATGTAAGCAAAGCCCTGAAGATTCATTCAAAAGCACTGAAATTAAATCAAGGAATACCAAATTCCCACCTTCAAAAAGAGCTGAAGGACCTCCATGATAAAATACTCTGTGAAAGGCAGAAACAGATAAGAGACGCAAAAAAAAGGGAACTTGAAAAGATAAACGGGGAAATATCAGAGCTAATTCAAATGTCTGAAAGCAGTATAAAGAATACAAAAAAGGCCTTGAAATTCTATGAAAGAGCACTTGGAATCTACACATCCCTTCCTGAAAGGCAGGGATTCACAGCAAGATTAAAGGAGCTTCATGAAAAGATTCTTGAAAACAAGATAAGGCCGATAGCCTCTCCTCTGGAAAATAAAAAGATTGAACTTCCAGAGAAGGAATATCAGGCCAAGAAGAAGCACTCTTCCGCAAATCCAAATAAAATAATAAGGCTGTTGAAAAAGGCAGAAAGAATGTCATCCAGAAACCCTCTTCTCTCAAAAAAGTTCCACGACAGGGCTCTCTTCATGTATTATGAGCTGCCTATTCAGGATGAAAAACAGATAACTTCCAGGCTGTCTGGATTCTATGAAAAAATTCAGGGTCCAAAGCATCTTGTGGAATACAAGAAGAATGACCTTCACAAGACAAGAGAAGCATTGAAGGAATACCAGAAATACAAGAATTATGTCATTCTTGAAGAATCCAAGGACAGGAATGAAATTTCGAGGCATCTCCAAGACATTAAAAAGCATGCTCTGGCTCACCTCTCAAAGGAAAAAAATCCCTCTATGAAGAGATCAATAAACAGCCTGTTGAGAAATATAAACAAGAAGCATGAAAAAATAATCAATCTTGACACGAGAGAGATTGAAAATCTCCATAAGAGTTCCCAGAACCTTCTGAACGAAATATCCTCGAAATCAAGAAGAGTATCATCTCCTGTTTCAGAAGATGAGCATAGCATAAATGATTCAGCAAAAAGCCTGTTCGAAAAGCTTGGGATAAAGCATCACTCTCCTCACATCCCAAGGCAGATTACAGATATCCCAAAGCCAAGGACTCCTGAGCCAATATCAACTTCAGGTGAAGCCGCAGGAGAGCCGGAAGTCTTTGGTGAGGAGTTGATTAAGCCGAAGATAATCCTAAAAGCTGCAAAGATTCACATAAGGCCCCCGGAACTGCATGAAAGAAAAATACCTGAATCAATCAAAAGATTGCAGAAGGAGAAAGAGATGCTTAATGAAAAACTAAGGTCTTTAGAATATCAGGATGATATATTGGGAAAAATAAGGAATCAATAAATTTAAAAAAGATATTTCTCATGATTTTATAAACGGGCTCATGGCTCAATGGTAGAGCATCACCCTTACAAGGTGAGGGTTCCAGGTTCGAGTCCTGGTGGGCCCATATTAAATTTTCTAATAAAATATGGATTTCTTAGCAAAATAAGTAAACAAAAATCAAAGGGTTATGATCAAACCTATGATTTTTTTAATATTAAATTCATTGTATTCAAAACAATAAGAAATTGCTGAAATTGATTATGAAGTTGTAGTAGTTCACATTATTATGGGAATCTTCCAGTAAAAAATAATTACAATTTACTTAAAATCCTTAATTTTTTTAATTTATACTCTCTAGGATTCAAGCCAAGATACTTGTAATCTTTAAAAGAAGTTAAAATTTGTTTGATTCTCATTTCATAACCTTTAATATTATAATTATCTAAAATTTTATGATATTTTTTAAAATCAATATCAACATAAAAGAGCAAAGTCAGAATATCAATCCTGTCTTTTTCACCTTTAACGCTGTCCTTTCTGTCAATTTCAGCATTCTGTTTTAGAATTAATAATAGTTCAGGAATTACAACATTGAAACCGTGCGTCTTAGTGCTAAATTTTTTAATGTCCTCTACGGGAATTCCGAGTTTGGAATAGTAAGGAACATAAATATCTATATCAATTTCATCAATTTCAATTTCATATTTTTTAAGATTATCATTTTTTACAAGGTTATAATTATTTTTCAAAATATCTAATTGTTTTAAATCAACAACAACAACAATGTCTTTTGACTTGTGTAGATTAGTCCATAAGTAAGCCGCCCATCCACCAATCAGAATAAAATCAAAATCTGATTTTTTTAAATCTTGTAATATCTTAAAACTCTTTTCAGTTAACAGGCTATTCCAGAAATTTTCCAATTTTATCCTCCAAAGCAGTTAGAAAATCTTTCGCGTACCATTCTTTCATATTCCATAAATCAACAAATGTTTGCGCAATCGTAGTAGTTTTTCCGTACAAATCTTCACAATCTTTCTTAATAATAAACAAATTTGGGTTTTTATTATTCATTTTAAATCTATCAAGATCATTTCCATAAATATAAATTTCGGAATAATCTGCAGGAACATCCTTAAATTTAAATTTAAACGCGGAATAAGCGCCATAAACAATACTATCAGGCATTTCAGATTCTATTTCCTTAATAGGTTTTTCAATCCTTGTAGAACAAACAATTTCTTTTTTTAGGTTTCTTATGCTTGCCCAGTAAAAAAGTATCTTTTTTGCATCAATGGCATTAAAATTTCTCGGGTTTACTTTAATGGAATTCATTTCTTTTAAGAAAGACAAGGCATGATTAACAGTGCTTAATGAAACTTTCAGTTTTTTTGATAGTTCGGACTGGGTTAAGGTTTTGTTATTCTTTTCCATCACTTGAAAAAGTATTTCCCTGTATACTTTTTCTTTATTTTTCATATTTTAATCTTAGATTATCTTATTTATAAATCTTTCGAATATTATAGAAACATATTAAAATATCAATTCAATGATTTTGAAACATAAACTCCATCGTCTTTATATCCCAACTTCCTGTAATATTCTTTAACCCCAACACCGGAAATAACCAACAATTTATTCTTGCCATTTTCCCTGCAGATTTCCTCGGCCTTTTCCATTAATCTCTTTCCGCATCCTTTGTGCTGATAGCTATCGCCTTTGCTTCCCACTTTCAAAGCAGAGGAATAAACATGCAATTCTCGAATAATCCCGGAATTATTGGTGATTTCTTCCCTCAGGCTTTCAGAAGGAAATCTCAGTCTAACAAAGCCCATTAAAGGATCCTTCCCGATTGAGATAAAAAATTCCTTTCCTTTGGAGGCGTTATATTCATCAACATATATGTTATCATCAATTATTTTTTCATTTCTCCCAATTTCCCTTGCCCTTATGTCCCGGCTCTCAATTCCCTTCTTCTTGCATAGTTCATCCACATACTGTCTAAGATTGCTCCTGTCCACTCCTCCCTCGGCAAGCTTTGGCGGAATGTCCCTCTGAATCCTCATTATTCTTGAGTATCTTTCAACATGCCTTATGAATTCGGAAATCATCTCAGCAGCCTGCTCAGTCGTTACTTCCTTGTAATTTCCTTTTTTGAACTCTTCATGGAGCTCTGTCCCTGGGAAGATCATGCATGGATAAATCTTAAGCATATCAGGCCTGTAGTTCTCGTCCGAGAATAATTTTTTCATATTATCAAGCTCTTTCTTCGTATTGTAAAAAATCATATAATGAAAATTCAGCTTGAATCCAAGGTTCCTAAGCAGCTTGATTGCAGCAACGCTCTCCCTTGTCCCATGGCCCCTTCTGAAATACTTCAAAACTTCATCATCCATGCTCTGTATCCCCAGTTCAATTCTGGTGGCGCCAAGATCAAGCATAAAGTTTCCAATTTTTATATCAACACAGTCAGGCCTTGTCTCAATTGTCAATCCAATGACTCTGCAGTTTGATTTTTCGTTCCTCTTCTGCTCCTCTTTCAGCCCGCATTTCCCTTTCAGGCTAGAAACCTTCCTGATGATTTTTTTCAGTCTTTCCTCATCCCTGAATTCTTTGTCAAGTTCAAAGAAATTTGAAAATTTCTCATAGTCAAGCTCATCATTTTTAAAAAACATGCCGGAAAAATCATTCATGGCCTTGAAGATGTACTTCACAAAATTCTCCTGATATTGTTTTGCAAAGGCTGTGAATGTCCCCCCCATAACAATGACGTCGCATTTTGAGATGTCCTGATTCAAAAGAACATAATGCTCCAGCCTGTTAAACACCTGAAGATAGGGATCATAGAGATTTCTCCTTGCTCTCATTGAAGCGGGCTCATTTCCAGTATAGCTTTTAGGCGTGTCGCCAAACTGGGATTTCAGGCCGCCGGGGCAGAAAGTGCACATAGCCTGGGGAGGGCAGTTTGAAGGCATTGTCATCACAGCAACGGGAGAAACCCCTGACAGAGTTCTGTTTGGTTTCGTTTTAAGTATCTTCTTGAGATATTCTTTCTGCTTCCTGTCTGCCTTGGCAAAGATTGAAATCAGTGAAGGAAGCTGCTTCGGTTTTAGTTTTCTTGCAAGACCATCCCTTAATTTCAATATGCCTTCAATGGTCGGCACTTTATCCTCTACAATCAGGCTATTAAGTTCCTTTGTGAAATCCATGGGAGTTTAATCAAAAAACACTTTAAAAAAGTTTAGATGTACAGGCTGTACAGTTGGGTTATCTCCTCCTGGGTTAAAGTTCTTCTCCATATTGCAATTTCATCCGCATAGGCAATCTTGTTGGAATCCGGGCTGTTGTACATTATCTTAAAATTATAGCCTCCAATGTGCTCGCTCTCACCAGCGACATAAGTTGATTTTTTTACCCCATTCCTGAAGAAGGTGATGTTAATCCCGTCATAGGCTATCAAAAAATGATTCCATGCCGTTGGATTGCTTGATGGTTTGTATGAATCAAGGCTTAAGGCTGGGTTCGAGCCTGAGCTATTCTGAAAAACGAAATAAGGGGTTTGTCCGCCGGAGCTCCACAGTCTTGTCCTTATAGTGCTCCCATTGTAGAATCCCCAGTAGGTGGAGGTGGTCGACGGTGTGTCATATTCAACTTTCACCCACATAGATACTGTGAATTCATTAGGATTCGTACCTATCAATAAATCTAAGTTTGAAAACTGAATATACTCATTTGGAGATTTCATTTTGGTTCCAGTTCCTAAATACCCCTCTGCATTTCCTGCCTGGATCCCTCCTCCCAATATTCCAACGAGTCCTGAAACATAATCAATATTATTTGAGCCGTCCCATCCAAAAACAAGCCCCTCGCCGGATAAGTGGAATTCCGTTTCACTCCGCTCAAGAACATCAAAAATGCTTCCATCCTCTTTTGTTCCAGAATAAGAGCCTTCTATGCTATGAATTAAATTTCCCTTGGAAGTGTACATTACTCTTATGTTCCCTGAAACCTTGTCATAATCAGACATATCAAGGGCGCATCCTGTAAAAGTCTCATCGCCTAGACCAGTATTGTACAAAGATCCCCCAAGATCATAGCATGACTCACCATTGATTGATATGTCTGTGATGTTGGCCTCGTCAACCAAATTCTTTGATATGTGGAACAGTATTCCATTATCCTTCACGATCATATCCTCTATCAAAAGCGGAGCCTGTATTTGGTAGCTGTTGGAGGTTTCATGAGAAAAAATGCCAAGGTAAAACAGAGCGCCCAAAACTATCAGGACACCTATGATAGCCCAGCCATAAGTCATCAAGAACTCCATGGCAGCCTGCCCTCTTTTTAACATAAGACAATAATAAATCCCAGTTATTTAAAATTATCCAAAATCTCCTCTTCAAGAAAATGCATTCTTCCAGGGACAATAAGGCACTGCGGAAACCTTTCAAATTTTACTTTTAAGATATTATCTGCATTTCCCGCCTTGATTTTTTGGTCTTCATATCCAAGCCTTTCAATTCCAACGACAAGCCTGTTTTCCATGCCCTGCTTTCTCAATCTCTTGATGGACTCATTGATGCTCATGAATTTGTTCTCTCTTGGATTGAGATCAAGCAGGAACAAAGTGTGCATTCCAAGCTTGAGGTTATCCCTGAGCCCTCCCACAAGATCCACATCCTGAAACGGAACGCTTATGGTCTTCCCAAAATTATAAAGGCTTAATCCAATGTTTGAAACAAGAGTCAGTATTGAAATGTTGTGTATGACTTTAACTTCAATGTTCTTTTTTATTGCGTCAAGATAAAGCGAGATGTGCGTCGTTGCAGAAAAGACATCCCCATAGAATAGGATCCCTATATTTTTTTCCCCGGCGCTCTTGACGTCATAATTCTCGACAAAGTCCCTGCCAACGACATCAATTCTTTTATTGAAAATACCACTCAATTCAACAAGGCTTATTCCGAGGGAAGTGTATCCCTCAAGATAAACCTCATCGCACTTCTTCACAGATTCAATGGCCCCGAGGTTTATGTCTTCCTTGCTTATTCCAAGGCTTATCAAGTAAAGCATAGATAGGATTCAACTTATATTTTTATAAAACTTCTGTAACCCCCTCCTTCTTGTCAAGCCTTAAGACCCTGTCGACATAGCTCTCAATCTTAGGATCATGGCTCACAATTATTACCTGCTTGATGTCAATCTCCTGAAGGAGTATCCTCATCCTGTCAAGCTGGCTCTCTGAAAACCCATCAGTCGGCTCGTCAAGGATTATCAGGTTCTTGGTTTGGATGTCGCTGACGACATTGTTTATCACCTGGTTAAGGGCGAGCCTGTACGCCAGAGCCCCTGCAGTCTTCTCTCCACCTGACAGATTCAGGTAGTCAAGGTTGTAGCCATTCTGCTCAACAAGAGGAGAAAAGTCCTCATCCAATGCAACAATCAGATTGTCGTCATCAACAAGGATGTTGAACCATTTTTCAAACAGGGAATTAAAATCGCCATGGACTTTAAGCATTATTTTTTTCTCTATGTCCTCGACCAGTCCGACGAAATCAGAATCAATAAAAGACCTCAAGTTTTTGAGGCTGAACAGCTCCTCCCTGTACTTCTCTCTCCTTTCAACGCCTTCCCTGAGCTTGGCAAGAATTTCCAGAATATTTTTTATCCTTGTTTCAACAGATGTTTTATTGAGAAGTATCTCCCTTTCCTCCACGAGCAGCCCATCAAGATCACGCTTAAGCCTGGCGTAGTCATTGGTGTTTATTTCTCCAATTCTTGACCTCAATTCGGAGATTTCAGATTCAAGACCCCTTACTCTTGCCCCGTCATTATTGATTTCTCTCTTCACATTTTCCAGATTGTCCTTCTTGTCAATCAGGTTCTTCCTCTTCAGCCTCCAGATCTCGAATCTGCTCTTCTCCATGCTGATAGATTCAAGCCTGCTCCTAAAATCTCTGATTTCAATCATTAACTTATTTTCCTGCAGTGTGAGCTCTTTAATAGAATCCCTTAGGTAGGTCATATTAATCTCCTCAGCACCAACTATTGCATGCCTGTGATCATCGTTAACATCCTGCTTGCATACGGGGCATTTTTTGAGGCTCTTAAGCTCATTTATCATCCTTTCTGAACTCATATATCCTACTTTGCTCTCACTCATTCTCTGCGTGATAGTCCTTAATTCAATCTCGCACTTGTTTATTTTGCCCCTGACAGCAATGATATCAGTGTCATAACTCTTGACTTCAACACCCGTGCCAATCTCTTCCTGAAGCCTTGCAATATCGCCTTCAAGCCTGGCACCAAATTCTTCGTTGTTTAAAATCCTGCTAGTTAGATTCTTGAGCTCCAACTCTCTCAGTTCAAAATTCTTCCTGAGCTCATTGAACAGCTTAATCTTTTCCTCAATCAATCCTATCTCATTTTTCCTGTCTTCAACCCTCATCGAGGCAACGCTGAATTTGGAGTTGATCTCATTTAATTTATTATTTAGGCTGTCAAGCTCCCCCTCTTTCTCTGTCTTCTCTTTTTTAAGCTCCTCCAGATCAAGAATCAGAGTCTCCCTCTCTTTAATCCTCTCCCTAAGGTGATAGCTCACGATCTTTGAGTTGTCCTTTATCCTCTTGTACTTGTCAATGTTGAATATCTTTCTCAAGGTGTCAATCCTGTACTTGTCATCGCTCAAGAGGATTGATTTCATCTCTTCCTGTGGTGTGTACACTGTGTACCTGTAGATCAGGGATTTCTTTGTCAGGGTTTCCTTCGGATAATTCAGAAGGTCAAGTATTCTCTGCTTAAGCTCAACAGCGCTTAATTCCTCCCTTGCCCCGTTGATCTCAAGATAGCCTGAATTCTGGACGACACTGTCGCTGCTCCTCTTGAGACTCCTCTTGACTTTAATGTCAAAATTTCCAATCTTGAATTCCAGCTCAACGCTTCCTTTGTTTTTTCCATACCTCAAAAGAGACTCTCCTGACAGGACTCCTTTTGACAGCCCAAAGAGCGCAAAATCAATGGCCTGAAGTATGCTTGATTTTCCCGATCCTATGTCGCCTGACAGCAGCGTGCTCCCTAGTTCAAAATTAATTTCCCTTTCAATATAGCTTCTTATGTTCTCAAGTTTTATTTTTTTTATTATCATATTAACTTTTCAAAATCTTTTATTATCCTGTTTTCAAAATCAACGTTTTTCTCTCCCTCGTCCTTTTCACTGTCAAGAATCTTGATCAAATTTTCAACGAACTCCCTTTCGAAGCTGATCTCTTTTACAAATTTAAGTATGTCATTGCTCTCCAGCTCTTCAACGCTGTGCTCACCAGTGTCATAGTCCAGAAATTCCTTTGACCTCAGCTTGGATGTGTTTTTCAGCACAGCATACGCACCGCTGATATTGTCAATAATTTTCTTGAAATTTATGTCGGAAGCCTTTCCTTCTTTCAGAATTCCTTCGACCCTTATAGTGACTATTCTGTCCTCAAAGTTATGAATATCAAGGACCTCATCTTCAACTTCCCTTGCAGTCTTTCCATCGGCATTGATTTTGATGTGGAGTGTTTCTTTGAGCTTTATTGGGATGTAATTCAGTTTTGAATTGTCATAGATGTAGAAGCCTCCGTTTCCAAGCTCCTCTATTTCCTTGAAATTATTTGGGAACAGAGGTCCTGGGTATACGAGTTTTCCCCTGCCATAGTCCTCCTCCCTTATGTAGTGGACATGGCCTCCGGCGTAATAATCAAAATTTTTTGGAAATTTCTTCATTGAAATTCCCTCAACTTTTTCCATGTCCTTCGGCTTTATTTCATCTATAGTGTTGTGGAACATAAATATCTTAAATCCCGGCTCATCCTCGATATTTGAAAAGTCAAGATTTTCATAGTAATACTTGTCCAGGCCTGACCTAAGTCCGACTAATCCTGTAATTTTGACATTCGTTTTATCAGTCACGAAATGCAGTTTGTTATTAATTATTCTCATTGAATTGATTACAAGCCCTGCCTTCTCCAGAACGCCAAGCATTGTCTTTCCTGAAGGCGAAAAGTCATGGCTTCCAGGGATTATGTAAACATCAATATCATGCTCCTTCAGCCTGTTTAGGATGTCTGCAGTGGCCTTAATCAGGTCTATGCTTGGGAGCGCATTGTCGAATAAGTCTCCCGCAATCAACAAAAACCCTACATTCTCCTCAATGCATTTTTCAACAGCCCTCTCAAAGGATTTGATGCTCAGCTCCTTTAGCTTTGAATCCCTCCATCCTCCGATATGGCAATCTGCCAGATGCGCGAATTTCATTGTAGGGAAAGGCCATCTCTTTATTAATAGATTATTATGATGAATAAGATATAATTAATTATAAGGATTTAGAATATGGCTTTGCAATCTTCCAAAGCAGCAAGCCTATAAAAAACAAGTCAAACAAAATAAAAGACTACCTCATGTGCTTGTCATACACGTTCTCATAATCAAACAGTTCTTTCTGGGAAAACCACAGGCCGATTTCCTTTTCAGCCTCCTCCTTGTTTCCCGAAGCATGAACTAGATTTGGGATAGCCATGTTTTTCTCATCTGCATATTTGTAGCTTATGTGGGCGTAGTCTCCTCTTATCGTTCCTAGCAGGGCTGATTTTGGCTCAGTGTCCCCAGCAATTTTCCTCACATTCTCAACGGCATCAACACCCTGAAGGCAGATAGCAACGACGTGACTATTGACAATGAAATCCATTAGCTTCTTCCTTACATGCTCGCCTCTTCTCCTCGTTATGTCCTCAGTGTAATGCTGCATTGCAAGATCTCGATTCACTCTAACCATTTTTATCCCTTTGATTTTCAGCCCTTTCTTTTCAAATCTAGAAATAATCTCCCCTATGAGCCCCCTTTCAACGCCATCAGGCTTGATCAGAACCAAAGTTTCCTCAATCATGAAAGGACTAAACGACAAAATATTATAAAGATTTCTGTTCAAATCAAATTCCAAATGTATTTGTAAAGAATCAACCCCTGCTCTTCCTTACCCTTTCAAATTCTTTGGTCCACCTGACAGTATGGGGCTTTCTCTTGAGCTTCAGCATGTTCTTCTCGCATTTTGAAGAGCAGAAATAGCTGATCTTTCCAGTTTTGAAGACGAACATTTTTCCTGTTCCTTTTTCCATGCTCTTTCCGCAGAAACTGCAATTGCTCATTTTCTCTTCTTCCCTGACATTAGCTTTCTTGCCTCAATCTCAGTTTCTCTCAGCATCAGGACATCGCCAATTCTTATAGGACCCTTGACATTTCTTCTTAGAATCTTTCCTGTGTCCCTTCCATCCATTATCTTGCACCTGACTTGTGTTACTTCCCCTCTCGTGCCTGTCCTTCCAATAATTTCTTCCACGGTTGCAGGGTAGGCGCTGCTAAACAAGCCTCCGGTCTCCTGAGTGAATTTAATCCTCTGGTCTCTAGTAACAACCTGTTTCTTTTGAGCTCTCTTCTCCTTCTTCTCAGTTTTCTTGTCTTTTTTGGTTTTACTCTTTGCCATTCTTGCTCAACTTCACCTTTATTTCCTTGATTAAGTTTAAAGAATCTCCTTCCTTAATAATTGCAACCGCAGCAGTTGAAACCGGCAGTCCAGCAGCAGCTCCAAGGTCGCTCTTACTTTCAACCAAAACGAAAGGAATTTCCTTTTCCCTTGATAACGGCTCCAAGTGCATGATGACTTCTCTTGGGTTTACATCATTGGCAACAACAACCAGCTTTGCATACCCTTTCTCAACCGACTTGGTAACCTCATTAGAACCCTTCTTCAACTTTCCTGACTTTTTAGCCAGCTCAATAGCTTCATAAGCCTTGTCTTGCAAATCCTTTTTGACCTCTGCCATTTTGATCCTCCTGAATTTATTTTGATTAATAAAAAACAAAAAAGAGAATTTATAAAGGTTATGCTACAGGCGGATAATCCATATCATGATTATTCAAGGGGATTACCCTGCATCCAGCTTTATGCGCATGAGGACCAACAAACTTTCCTTCAAGTATTATAGGTTCACTTAAATCATTAATTTCAATCCTAGAACCATCAAGACAAATATTTTTCGCAAATCCGGGCAAATCAACAATACGACGAAGCCTATCCTTTCCTAACGGATAATAACCCCTCAAACTCGTTTCTATCCTGGTTGAAGTTTCACCAACAACACACTTCAATCCATCCCCATTCCAACGATATTTAGAATCACCATTTTCATTCATAGTTCAAGCCAGCTATATAAAAAACTATATAAACATTGTTGATTAAATTTTTCTTAATGAGCTTGTAGCTTAGCCTGGCTAGAGCACTGGTCTTATATGACCGCCTTTGGTACAAATCTAAGAGAACCAGAGGTCCGGGGTTCAAATCCCCGCAAGCTCATTTTTTGCCATAAAGTTTAAAAATAAGGTATGATCCGTGCTTAAAATGAAAAATTTGATTAAAATAGCGCTGGTTTTAGGTATGTTTCATTCTTCCATGTACTCACAAGACAGAGATCCAGCAGGCCATCTGAAAACATTAATGAGAGATACTGACAAAGTTGAAATAGCATACTGTGGGCTTGGTGGAAGAATTAGACTGGAGGAAGAATTAAAAAATGGATGGGTGTTAAAATATGCTGTTTATATGAGAGACACCAATTCAATTGTTCTTGAGTATGAAAATTATTCTAAACCAGGAAGAGATGGAATTTATTCCTCGAGAATTAACGATCCATATGGGTTAAGAAAGGAAGAAATATACGGCTCACCTGAAAAGTATGAAGAAATAAGAAAAGGGACAGTACAAAGGCTGACGGATTATCTTGAAGATTAGGCTGTTTTAATTTTTTACCTTTCTAAAGTAAATTATTGGAGACTCGCTTGAAGAGAGATTTAAATCAGCGGCCGGATGGTTTTGTGCAAACCAATCTGATTTATCCCATTAGAAGAAGATTGAAAACTGGCAGGATGTTCTTTGCCTGATCGCAAATTTTAGATTTGACAAAAATGCAGGATCCTCAGCAGGAATTAATTTAAGCAATAATTGTTGCGTGATAAACTTGTTCAATCATCACAGTTCAAACAAAGATCCAAGAAATATAGTATGGCTCAGTGAAACAGCAACGGGTCAAAATACAAAGATTCCTGCAAAATAATTAGGGAAAAGAATATCTTCAAAGTAAAGAACAAGCAATTTGTTTGTGTAAAAAGAATTATCTGAGATTGGGTTCAGTTCTTCCTGATTTTCGCGACGAAGAATCCCTCTGTGTTGTTGTCCTGAGGCCACACCCTGACGCAGTTTTTAATTTCAGAATTGTAGCTTCTTCCCTCAAAATCAAGGATAGCCCCCTCAGTCTTCAAGCCGTGAAACTTTATTTTCTCTAATTTGGCATTCTCATATTTGCCAAGCAAAAAGTCTATCACACCCTCATTCTCTTCAGGCTCGAGGCTGCATGTGGAGTAGACGAGGCTTCCATTTTTATTCAGGATTCTAAAGGAATTGTCAATCAATCTTCTTTGGTCTCCGGCAAGCTTTCTGATCATCCCTGTATTGTAAATCCTGAGAGTTTCAAGGGACTTCCTTATTGCCCCGGTGCCGGAGCAGGGAGCATCAAGCAGTATTGAATCAAAGTTCTCCTTTATTGACGAGCCGCCCATCAGGGTGATGACTGTGTTCATAACCCCCAGCCTCTGAAGGTTCATGCTTAGAGCTTTAAGCCTTTTATAGTCATTGTCATTCGCTATTAACATCCCTTTATTACTCATGAGAGCAGCTATCTGTCCTGTCTTGCTCCCAGGCGCTGCACTGACATCAAGTATCTTGTCTTTGATGTCCAAAACCAGGGGAGGCAACATTGACGCGGCTTCCTGGACATAAAAGTAGCCTAAAAAATGTTCGTTAAGATTCCCAAGAGTAGCTCTTGAATTTACATAGAAGCCGTCATCAGTCCATGGAATTTTTTCCAGATCCAGATTAAGTCTCTTTTTCAAATCACTCACTGAAATCTTCAGTGTATTCACCCTTATTGACTTTCTCAGGTCCATCAGACAGTACCTCTTAAACTCTTCAATATCTGTCAGCTTTCCATATCTTTCCGTGAATTTTTGTTTGAATTCCATAATGTCCTAATAAAGAAACCTTTTTATATAAATTATTCCATATTTTATGTATAAATCGGAGGTGATTTTATAATGGCAAAGAGTGGAGCATCCGCTTGCCCAGCATGGTTGGCTTGGGTGACGCTTGTTATTGGGGTTTTGTATTTGATAGCAGACTTCGGTTGGTTCAACTGGGGAGTTAGCTGGTACACAGCATTGTTTGTTCTGGCGGGTTTATATTACGTTACAATGAAATAACCCTCTTTCTTTTTTTATCATAAACTATTTAAACAGAAAATTCAGTCAAATGCTGCAAGGGGGTAATATCAATGAAAAGAATAAATACATGGCAGATAACCACAATGGTTCTTGCTGTTTTGTTTGTCTTGAGCTTGTTCAATGTTTTCAGCTTCAGTTCAGGAAATAAGATAACTGGAAATGCTGTGGTGTTCATAAACGAAAACCTGCTTGATGGAACTTCGCAGGCAGTTCTTCAGAATACTGAAAAAGTAAGCGGGGTTTACAAAGTATCAATGCTTATAGACAATCAGCCTTTCGAGTCCTACATAACAATGGACGGAAAGCTTCTGTTCCCTACGGCAGTGCCTTTGGATTCAGAAATACAGGCTGTGCAGAACACTCAGCCTCAGATTATTGACGTCGAGGCGGCAGACGGCCCATTTTTAGGGCCTGAAGACTCTGAGAATGTTGTGATTGTATTTTCAGATTTTGAATGCCCCTTCTGCGGTTTGGCATTTGATGATGCTGCAGGAAAGGCAAGATTCGGCCAGAGTTATGAGGCAGCGGTTCCAATTCTGGAACAATTGGCGGAGGAGGGAAAGATAAAATTTGTTTACAGGCATTTTCCACTGAGCTTCCATCCAAATGCGATGAATGCAGCTCTTGCATCAGAATGCGCTAATGAGCAGGATATGTTCTGGAAGTATCATGACTTGTTGTTCATGAACCAGGATGCCTTGGTATTAAATGACCTTAAGCAGTATGCATCCGACTTGGGGCTGAACACTGTGCAGTTCAATGAATGCCTCGATTCCAAGAAACACTCAGACAAGATAAACAAAGACATAGCAGATGGTTCAAGCTATGGAGTTTCAGGAACGCCTGCATTCTTCGTGAATGGATATCTCCTCGAAGGATCACAGCCATTCAGTAAGTTTGAGCCGGCGCTAAATTTATAAATTTTTTTTAATTTTAGAATCATATAGGCAAGAAACCTCAGCAGTTTACTACTGAGATGAATTGCCAATAGGATTCCAAACAAGATGGAGGAAAAATATCCTGGGGCAAAGCACTCAATACTGAACTCATTCCTTGAGATTCTTCCTTTATTAAAGGAGAAATACAAAAACTCGGATTATAAAATAAAATACTTCATGAAATGCAACGAGCCATCTTCAAAGGATATATGCTAGAAGTGCGAAATATTAGACAAGGTTTAAATATTCTTTTGACAAATTATAATTATGAAAACATTTATCCGCAGCAAGCATTTTCACAACAAAATCCCGGAAATAAGAAGTATATTAGAAAGTAAAGACCATACTATTTCCTCGGGGGAATTTCCAGAGTTCATCGTTCCAATGTTCAACCAACAAGACTTTATTGTCCACATGGATAACAGGACTGGAAGCCATAGTGAATTTTAATTTCCTGTTGTTCTTTCCAATCGCATCATAATTCTTTAATTCCCTCTTAGAGACTGACCTGCTTCCGGAACTTGCTGTCAAGAACATAGTTCCCCTTGATTTCTGAAAAGAACACCTGGCATATCTTATCACCCGCATTTATCTTCACTCTGACATTGTTGACGTTCTTTATTTCAAGAACCTGCTTGTTGCTCACGCCCGGATGAATGAAGCTTGATGCCGCATGGACAGTGATCCCAAGCCTTGCAAACGTGCTCCTCCCCTCTAATCTTCCGGCAAGATTCTTCAGCGTCAGCTTCTCCTTCGTGATTCCAAGAATGAATTGCCCCGGCTCCAGAACTATCTGGCTCTTTGTCATCAGTTTGCTGTACTTCTTGTAGTCCTGGCTCATGACATCCTTGTAAAAGAACCTAAACTTGTTATCCAGCGTCAGATCAATCGAGCTGCCCTTTATACTGTCTTTATTAAAAGGCTCCACCTTCAGGCCCCCAATCTTAATCGCCTTCAGTATCTCCTCCTTTCCAAGAATCATATTCTTTAAATAACTTAAGATTATATAAAGATTATGAAATTAAGGGCGCTGTTAGCATCACTTTTGGTATTTTCCTCTTCCCTCGGGCAGGAGCCCCCGATTTACGAGACGATAAAAGAGCTGCAAAGGCTTGAAAGAAGGTTTACAGTGCTTGAGTTCGGGGAATTAGAGCTAGATCTTAGGAAGCAGAGAGCGACATATCCCCTCGGAAGAAGCACTCTTTATTTTGACGTGAAGGAGGGGAATTATGGAGAACCTTTATATCTTGTAAAATACAATTTTTACCTTGAAGATGTACCGTCATTTATCAAAGGGCTACGAAGAACTGCATGGGGGCGAGCAGATAAAAAAGCTGAAAGTTATTCAGGAAAATATGAAGATAATCCCTCCGCTTCTAGACATAGGCTGCGGAACTGGAATATCCACTGATTTCTTCAATGTAAATTCAACAGGGATAGACAACTGCAGGGAGATGATTGGAAAGAAAAAAAACCTGAAGTTCGGAGATGCAGAAAAACTCCCGTTTAAGGACAGGTCATTCAACACCGTGATTTCAGTGACCGCATTCCACAACATAAAAAATATGAAAAAGGCGATGAAGGAAGCCATAAGAGTGTCAAAGAACAATAATATATGCATATCATTCCTTAAAAAATCAAAAAAACTCAATGAATTCCGAAAGCTGTTCAGAAAATGCTTCAAAAATTATAGAGAAATAGAAGAAGAAAAGGATATTATCTTTCTTTCATCTTCCTTACCATGTCATCCCTGAAGTTATCCGCATCTCTCTTTGGTATTTCTTTCGAAGGGAACAACCTTTTTGGCTGCGTCCTCAGCCTGTTTCTCTTTTCCATCACCCTTTCCCTCATCGATTTTCCCTCTTCAAAATGCTTGTTGTAGTCCCCTTCATAAACATCGCCCCTCTTAGTTGGTTTCTTTCTGAAGAAGACGAAATAAACAATTGCCGCTACAACGATTATCAGTATCAGCCATAACAGTGTTGGACTTCCTCCATTGGCGCCGACAACAAATCCTGTGACTTTTTGGAATCCTGTTCTGTCATCAACGAGCTCAACATCAACCTGAATATCACCATAGTCAGAGCTTACAGAAGCTGTGTAGACTCCTTGGCTTACCCATCCCCTAAGATCATAGCTTCCAATCTCGGAAGGCTTCAGGCTGTAACTGAAATCAACTGTACTTCCACCTATCAAGACATTGAAGTCATCGCTCAAATCGACATTTCCCACATTCTTAACCTTCAGCCTGTTGTCTTCAAAATAAGCATCAATCTTTTCAAGTGTGTTCACAGTAAATTCCCTTTCAACATTGAAGTCAGGGCTCTCAAATACAGCCTTGTAAATTCCCGGAGCGGTATAATCCTCAACTTCATACGTAGAGCTTTCTCCCGAATTGATTTCGGACAGTCCTATCTTCTCTCCTTTCGGATTGAGTATCCTCACGCTTATTTCATCCTGATAAATATAATCCGCCTTGTCGTATATTGTTGCACCAAGGCTTATGCTGTCGCCTGGAAGGACGCTGTCTCCTATCTCCACATCCATCCTATCGGGCACTGAAATTATTTCATATCCTAATGTCTCAAGATAAAAATTACCATAGCTGTCAACTATTCTCACCAAGATTGTATGGCTTCCACCCCCTAAGGTGCCCAATTTGACATCATATTCAAAGCCGGCGCTGTAAAAATTCAAAGTTTCCGACTTGCCTTCATACTCTATGTATACTTCGTATGAATCAGCGTCATCAACGGCTCCAAGAATCTTTAGGTTGTTTCCCTGCAGAACTTCATATGTTTCAAGACTCACCCTTGCAGTAAGCTCATTGATCACCTGAATCTTCTGTGCAAAGGTGAATATGTGGCTGTTCCCATAATAATCATAAACCTCAACCTGGAGGTCATAGTCCCCTGCAGGAAGGCTGTCAAGAATGAAATTGTACGCTATGTCTCCGTTTGTTATGTCAAAGCTGTCAACCAAGAACTCCTCTGAATCCTTGCTCAATGTCAATATTCCAAACCCGCTTATTCTATCATCACTCAGCCTGTAGACATCACCCTCAACATTCAAGGGCTCCCCTAATTTTATCCTTGTGCTCGTTACAAAAATATCACCCTTCAGCTCATCTGTAACCTGAAAGTCCTCTGAATCTTCATTCTCATCATTGAAGTCCGCATTAAAATGGCATATCCCATTTGAATTCACAGGGAGGTTGACATCCTGAGCGAAGTAGTAATTCTGATTGTTGCTGACATGTATCATCTTTCCTGAGAGGATCTGGGAATCGCCCCCGCAGACCAGATAAAGCCTGAATATATCATCAACATTCGAATCGCTCAGAACATAGCCCTGAACTTCAACGACATCACCCATATTGTACTCTTCATAGAAATCATTATTAAACGTAATATCCGCGCTAACAAAAGGAACAATAAATAAGGCAAGCAAAACCAACAACAAGATCTTTTTCATCAAATTTCACCTCTCCACAATTGAAAATACATAGAAGTAAATGCATGACTAATATATAAACATTACTAAACAAAATTCAAAAAATATATAAAGAAATATATTTCTCAAAATATAGCAAAAAAAGAGGTGGTTGGATGAAAGATTCCTACGAAGAGGACTTTGAGTTCAAATCCAGGGATGACTGGGAAGACGAGGAAGAGGAGTACCTTGAGCCCGAATATGATGATGTTGAGTGACTTTCTTTTTCTCTTTTTTTTATTGACTTCACAAAAGAGAGTATATCCCCACTGCCGGAGTTGAACCAGCAACCTCTCCCGGATAATAGTTTATCTTTCGGTGACGGCTGAATATTTTTCATTCTTAGCATTATAGCCACGTCAAACATCCTCTACAGCCGAATGCTCTACCAATTGAGCTAAGTGGGGATAAATAGATTCAACAAATATAATTTATAAATTTAACCAAAAAGATTATAAACCAAATTTCAAGAGAAACTTCCATGAAGAATCTCGAAAACCTTATAAATAAGCAGAATTATCTAATTTTATGACTTACACCAAGATAAAAATTCATGAGCCTAATCTTGAAGTAAGAAAGAAAAGTTTTCTTGCAGATAAAAAAATTCCAAAAGAAGATAGAGATGATATGATGGAATTTCTAAGATTAGCAAGTCTTGGAAAAATAAATTTAAGAAAGAAGATAGGAAACAGCAGGCTTCTAAAATATATAGAAAATTTAAGAGTGTGTTTTTATTATTTCAAGAAGCCATTTAGCCATATAACTTTAAATGACATGGAGAATTTTGAAAGGGATCTAAGCAGTAATAAAATAAAAAATGCAAGAAATAACAAGCCTTATTCTGAAAATACAAAATGCGATTTCAAGAAAGCATTGAAGATTTATCTTAAATGGAAATTAAGGGATAATGCTTCAAAATTTGCTGAATTGACTAATTGGCTTGATACAATACCAAAGAATAAAACTCCAGAATATCTCAAGGAAGATGATGTTGTTAAACTGTTTAAAGGTTGCAAGGATAACAGGCAGAGATTCTTGATTGCTGTTTTGTTTGATGCAGGTTGTAGGATTGAAGAGTTCTTGAATATAAGAAAGGAAGATATAGAAGAGCCTAATGCGAATAGCCCTTATTACAAAATAACTCTGAAAGAGGAGTACAGCAAAACAAAAGGAAGAACAGTAGGATTGTATTGGCAGTATAGCACAGAAGCCATAAAAGATTATTTGTCAGAGCATTATCTTAAACCATCTGAGCCTGTTTATACAGGAAAATATGATGATACAAGATTTTTCCTTAAGAGGTTAGGTCAAAGGGTTTTGAAGAGAAGAATCTATGCTCATTTATTTAGGCATAGTTCAGCAACTTATTATGCTTCAAAGATGAACAGACAGCAGTTATGTTATAGGTTTGGTTGGGCATTTTCTTCAAGAATGCCTGATGTTTATATTTCAAGAGCTGGAATGGTTGAAGAGAAAATTAGTGAGCAATTCAAGAATGAAGAGCTAAGTGTTTTAAGGGAAAGATTGGATAAGTATGAACAGTTATTGAAGATAGTTCTTGATAATGGGAAACAAACTTTAATGAATGTGAAAGAGAATGTTAAGAAACAAAACTAAAATTATTAATGACGGATAATCACATTAGAAACATGCCCAATGCTAAAATCCTTACCCACTTTTAATTTATTAATTTGAGAACGAATAACAGGATTTAGATAATAAAGACCTTTAATTTTTTCATTCTTTAATTCTCCTTCTCTTACAAGGACTACTCCCATATTTATTAAATCCTGAACACTTTTATCTACTCTTCTAAAACTTGGAAATTTAAGTTTCTTTTTTAAAAAATTTATAGCTTCTGATTGGGGCATTGATGCTATTTTTAATATCTTTTGTTTTTCTTCATCATCAAGAGAATAATAACTTAAAAATGGAAAATCAAATTCTCTTATATATTTAATTTGAGGGGGATAATCTTTTGAAGTTAAAACCGTGAGTGTATTTCTAATTAAAGAATTAATTATATCTTTAATTGTTAATGCTTTATTGTAAATATAC
>JAGVZK010000023.1 GCA_018302685.1 Candidatus Woesearchaeota archaeon
TATTTTGTTTATGCAAAAGAAAAAAGAGAAACGGCGTCTTATGGAATAAGTGAAGAATTCAATAAAAATGAAGCAATTGACCTTAAAAATAAGACAATCCAGTTTTTAAATAAAACAAGGGAAATTTTAGAATGATAAAACAAAAAGCCATAGAACTATTAAATGAAACCTTTAACAACGATTTTAATAATGAGGATATATTTCATTCAGTTCCCACTTTCCTATCTACTGGCCAAAAGAAAAGTATTTAAAAAACATCTAAATAGACTAAATCCATGCCGAGATCGCATAACTTGGTATTGCACTAGCCTTGAGAGCTAGGCCTTTCGGGGCTTCTGGGTTCGAATCCCAGTCTCGGCGTTCAATAGTCAATGCATCAAGGCTTATTGGAGAGGGATTTAAGGAGATTCTCAACTACGATGATTGTGCATACTACAGGTCATTCCCAATTGAAAAATCAAATGAAACAATGGATTTCTCACAAGAGGAATATTGTGTAAATGACAAGAAAAGAAACATTGCAGAAAGTATGGCTTATCTAATAGTCTCGTTACCTATAGCCGCGTTCTTTTATAGAAAATTCAGGAAAGAATAAGAAACTTTTAATGTCATATATTTCTAAATTTTGAAATCTGCTTCATTATTGCCTGTTCGACAAAATCATTCTCGTCTTTGAACAATTTTGTTTTCTTCACGATGTCCTTTATGCTTCTTGCAATCCCGTCCGAAATTTCAACCTTCATACTACATTACCTCCATAATATCGCCCATAGATAAAATCATTGTGCCCGAACTGAATAACCAGGTCAACTTTCAGCCTTTCAATCTCCACAGGGACGTCGCACGCCCCCCAGCAGCTTCCAAGCCATATAATGACTTTGGCGTCGGTATTCTTTTCAAGATATTCCTGTATGTTGGCAGCTTTTGGCTTTATCCCATCGGCCAATTGAATGCAGGCCAATTTAGCTTTTTCTTTTTTTATCTTATCTACAACTTTATCAAGATCAAAATCATATTCCATAATCTAGAAAAAAGAGTATATTATTTAAAGATTACCATGCTTTAATTAATATGAAATTCTCAGAAAGGATATATGGGCTGTGTAAGAAAATACCAAAAGGCAAAGTTTCTACATATCGCGAGGTTTCTCATAAATTAGGAACAAAGGCATATCGAGCTGTGGGAAATGCATTAAACAAAAATCTACACAAATCAGTTCCCTGCCATCGAGTAATAGATTCCAAAGGCCACTTACATGGATTTGCACTAGGAATAAGAAAAAAAGCGGAAATGTTAAGAAGAGAAGGAATAGAAATAAAGAACAACAAAATTGATTTAAAAAAATATTTATATAGATTTTAGTCTTCCAAGTTTGTTAATCTCTCTAGTCAGCAGCTTTTCCGTTTCAGGATCAGAGGCGCTGTGCCCTGATAGGGTGTAATGCAGTTTGGAATTATTTATGTTTTTATGCAATATATAAGCCATGTAGGGGTCGCATACATTGTCATATCTTCCCTGAATTATCACTGTTGGGATATTGTCCAGTCTGTATGCATTTTTTAGGATATAATCTTTTGGCAAAAAGCAGTTGTTTGTTAAATAGTGAAGTTCTATTAATGAGAAGGATTCAAAATTGATTTCTTTCAAAATTTCTTTCAATTTTTGTTCAGTAAAAACCAATTTTGAAACAGAGAATTCATATGTACACCATGCCAGCTTGTACTTCCTGCTTGTTTTTCTGTCTCCTGACCTCATCATATTGAAATAATGTTTCAATGGATTTCTCCCTTCAGGAACAAGTTTGATCATATTCTCCCACTTGTCCGGGAATGAGCTCCTGGCGTCGTAGACAAAGTAGTCATTTTCTTCTTTTGTCCCAAGGTAAATTCCTCTTATCACCATCCCCATCACAGTCTCTGGATATTTGATTGCATAAACTAAGGACAACGTTGAGCCCCAGCTTCCTCCGAACAGATAGGTTTTTTTAATGCGGAGAAAATCAAGCAGCTTCTTTATGTCCTCGACTAAATTCTGCGTCCCGTTATTCTTTATTGAGCCTGATGGTTTGCTTCTGCCGGAGCCCCTCTGATCAAATGTTATTATATTGAATAATTTTGGGTCGAAGAATCTTTTATCATGCCAGCTGAATCCTCCCCCGGGGCCTCCGTGAACGAACAGAACTGGTTTGCCTTTTGGATTTCCGCTCAGTTCATAATAAATGGAATGCCCATTACCTACATCCAGATAGCCTTTTTTGTACGTTTTGATGTTATGATAAACCATGAGATTCAGCAAGAATTATACTATAAAAGTTTTATGATTTCAAATAATTCTTTCAAGTTCAATTCAAAGCCGGAAATAGGGGCATCAATTTCAAAATTCTCATTCACTTCAGGATTTATTTCACCGATGAATCCTAATTTTTTATTTTTTACATTTATCTCCCCGCATCTTCCAGGTATGAATGTCCTGTTTTCGTGCTCATTTAATGTGTATGTCAAACCTATGCCTGAGATTATGCAGTCAAGAATCTGTTTTGAGCTTGTGAAACTTGCGGCATTGTCGCAGATTAGCAACCCGAGCTTTTCATCCTCTTTCTCTCCGATGAATGTATTTCCAATCTCGAATATCTTTTGAGGGTATTCATTATGCTTGTTCTCTTTTAGTATTTTAAGAAGAGGGCTTAGCATGTTGTTTCTCAGGACATTGTATTCAACGTTGACAGGGTTTCGGACTTTTATATTTCCTATATTAAAGTTGCTCTTGTCTATTATGTCCTCTGAAATGAGGTTGTAGCTGTTGCACTCCAAAAATCCATAGCCAATCAGGATGTCCTTTATTTTGTTTTTGAATTTGTCAAACAGATCCTCCTGCCCTATTGTTGAAACATTAGGGATCTCTTCCTTGAAATTTTCATATCCGTATCCGATTGCAATGTCCTCAATGAGATCAACCTGATGCAGAATGTCAGCCCTGTAGCACGGGATGACGACCGTTCCGTTTTTGTAGCCGTATCCCATCATTTCAAGATACTTCTTGACTTCAGCTTCTTTCAACTTCAATCCAAGAAGTTTATTCACATACCCTCCATCAATCTTCATTGATTCAGGCTTTAGGTTGGGGCTGATTATTCTCTTCTCGTCATTTATTTCGATTTCATATATTTCTCCACCAATTTCTGCAAGGCTCGTGGCCAGGATATTGAGGCACTTGCTCAGGACGTTAAAGTCGAAACCGCTCACTTCTATGAAGACATCCTTGGTCTTCTCAGTGATCTTTCCAGTTTCATGGGAATTGATTATCGGAGGCATGCTGAGTATTTTGTCGTCCGCATCAATGAAGACAGGATATTTCTTTTTGCCTTCAAGCAGGTGGGCGTAATTTCTTCCAGTGGACAGTTTTGTTAAAATCTGATTTCCATTCAGCTCCTTATCGTATTCCAGCGGCCTGAATTTTATGTCCCCAGGATTCATGGCTTTATACCTGATTGGAAATTTTATTTTTTCCATAGGGTAAATCCCAATTGCGCATTTCCTCCTGTTTCTTCCATAGCCGACATGCAGTTTCTCCTGCAGCTGGATTATGTCTGTTATATTCTTGTCATTCAGCTTCAGGCCCTTCACGGTAGCGCATGCTGTGAAATCCCTTATCCCCTTGACGGATTTGTCGACAATTACCTTGTAGTCGGATTTCTTGGTTTTGTATTCCTTAAGGCCTTTCTCCTTCCCTATGAAGCTCTTGAAGGCCCTTGCAAATCCCTCTGCGGAGAGCATGTCAGGCCTGTTCGGGAAAATCTCAACAATTATCTCCTTATCGTTCACCTCGTCGAGATCAGTTCCAAGCATTGAAATCCTGTCCTTCAGCCTCTCCAATGGAAGCTTTCCAACGCTCTTCTCAAATTCATTTCTGTTTATGTTTATTTTTGGCATTTTATAATTTTTTTATTTTACCTAAAATATGTTTTAATTTTTTATCTGATTTCTTATACCAAGAATAAGAAACAATGGCTATGGAAAAAGTTAAAGCTAATCCCAATCCCCATCTCTCTTGGTATCCTATAAATGAGATTATTAAGGGCAACAAACTAGCAGTGCCAAGCAATAAAATACTATTATTTATTTGAAGTTCTCTTTTGTATTCCAAATCCAAAGTGTTCTTTTCTATCATTTTCTTATTCATTTTTCTGTTGCTATCAACAGCACCCCAATCCCCATCATCCCAATCCCAATCAGTAAGTTATCTTGAACCGCAAAAATTAATCCGGCAAAAAGGAGAGCAATCCCTAGAGCAGTTTGTTTTGAAAAACTTCCTTTTTTATTCATTTCTTACCTCCTAATTTCATTTCAGCCATAATTTTGCTTCTCTTAATTGTTTGAGATCATTTTTATACAGCTCTCTTATGTCTTTGATTTGATATGCAGATGTGATTATTCTGTCAATTCCAGGCCCCCACGCCAAAACGGGAACATCTTTTCCAAGGAGGGGCTTTACAACTTCCGGCCTGAAGATTCCTGCCCCAATGAACTCAATCCATTTTCCTCTGACGGGATCATACACATCTCCTTCCATGCTTGGCTCCGTGTAAGGAAAATATGCAGGTCTGAACCTGACTTTGGGAAAGCCCATTTTATTTGCGAATTCTCTAAGGTATCCCATTAAGTGCCTCAGGTTCGCATTTTCATCAATTACCATCCCTTCTGTCTGGTTGAATTCAAATAAGTGTGAATAATCCAGAGTCTCATTTCTAAAGCATTTGCCGACGGAGAAATATTTGCCGGGCAAGTCGGAATTTTTCAGGATGCTCAAGGTCTGTGCGGATAAAACGCTTGTGTGGGTTCTTAGCAGCAGTCTCTTGGCTTCATCTTCATTCCAATTGTATCCCCAGCCTTTGCTTCCAGTATTTCCACCGTTTTCATGAGCTTCCCTTATTTTTGAGGCTATCTTTGGGAGCGATTTTAATTTTCCATCAAGGTAAAAAGTGTCCTGTTCGTCCCTCGCCGGATGATCCTGCGGAACAAAAAGGGCATCCATGTTCCAGAATGCAGGCTGGATGATGTTGCCTTTCATTTCCTTGAATCCCATTTCAAGCCATATCCTCTTTGCATAATCCAGCGCTTCATTGACAAAATGCTTCTTTCCCGGATAAACCTTGGGGACATTGATCTTAATGTCGTATCTCCTGAATTTCTTGTTTTTCCATGCCTTGTTTCTTAACACATTGATATTGAGAGACTCTATCATGTCAGTGTTGAGATTCAGCCTTGAAATCTTTTCGCCGCTGTCAGTAAGTTTAACGATTATATCCCTGACTAGATTATCCTTAATCATGAGTCTCCTGCTCTTCAGCTCTTGAAGGATATCTTTGTTCAGTTTGGTTTTTTCTTCTGGCAGTTCTTTTAGGAAATCCTCAATCCTGCTATTGTTGAGATATTCCTTTCCTGATGGGGTTATCTTTATTTTTTCACCAAGAATTATGCACGAGTTTCTCTTGAGTGTCCCAAAGGCAACATTGACCTCATTATCATCAAGATTGCATCTACTCTTTATTTCCTTCAGCGGAAGGTCTTCATTCAGTATGCATTTTAAGAATCTCTTTTCAGGAAGTCCTTTTGTTAATGCCTCCCTTCCATTGCTGTCAAGATCAACAAATTCCCTATCCTCCTTTTTTGTCTTGATCAACCCCTTGTTTTCAAGCCATTGAAATGCCCTTATGATTTCAATCTCCTTGAGCCCGGATTTGACCAGCTCTTTAAGCGATGGATTGCGCTTGATCAGGGGAAGAACTGTCCTCTCTATTGGGCTTAAGCTTTCGGCTAATTTATGCATGTAATAAAAAGAAATCGGGAATTTTTAAGTTTATTGTTTAAGTCTTAATACAAATTTAAG
>JAGVZK010000026.1 GCA_018302685.1 Candidatus Woesearchaeota archaeon
AATATTCATCACTAATGGCTCCAATAGCGTCCAATACAACGGCGATGCAACTATCAGCGCTCCAATCACCAATGAATGGATGAATGTTTCGTGCATGCCCTTTCCTGTTGCTCCTGTTGCCTTGACCACTGCAGACTGTGCATGGATTCTTATCATTATTATGAATCCAATCAGCCCCCTTACAACCCATTCATTCCCAAAGAAAGAAATGCCTGACAATCCGACCAAGTCAAGAAAATAAGGAGTGTTGAAGACCGCAAACAGAGCAATAAAAATCGTGGGAAAAGTACTCAATCCATGGCCCAACCAATGCGATCCCCTAAAGCTCTCATCATGATGAATCAAAAACATCTCGTACAACCCAAGAATCACCATGAGAATTATTGCTGGGATTATAATTATTGCCATAATTTAATTCTTTGTTTAGTTATATTTAAATATTGCGTTCCTTTTAAAAAAATATGAAAAAATGGCTTCATGAAGTTGAGATCATTGTCGATAGGATTATCCCCTATCTTGTCATTCTTTTGATATTTTTAATAGCCATTGAGATATTCTTCTATAGTTACGCTGAGCCTTACATTATCTATATTGAGATTGCTGATCAATTCATTATTTTTGTGTTCGTCCTGGATTTGATTTTCAAGTTCAACAGAGTGAGAAAAATTAAGATATTCCTTAAAAAGTACTGGCTTGACATTCTTGCAGTGTTCCCCTTCTTTTTACTGTTCAGAGCTGTAGAAGAGTTGGCCCTGCTTTTCAGGTTTGAAAAAGAGCTGGCGGAAGGGCAGAAAATAGTCCATTCAGGATTGGAAGTCCAGAAGATTATTAATGAAGAGGTCATTCTGAAAGAGCTTAAAAGCCTTGAGGGAGGCCAAAAAGTTATCAGTGAAATAGGGGAAAGCACAAAATTTGCAAGGACTGAATTTATCGTGAGATTCTTAAGGCCACTTCAGAGGATTCCAAGACTATTCAAGATTTATCCTGTTTATGAGAAGCCAATAAAAAAAGAGGTAAATATCATAGAAAGAGGAATAAATGCTGTTGAAAAGAATTTAGGAATTAAAAAAAGACGATAATCCTTTTTGAGAAATTGATTTTTTTGTCAGCCTCTCTATCAGTTTATTTATTCTCTCCCTGTTAAAGTCATGACTTGATAGAATCTCATATATCTTATCTGCATTTGGAGACTTCCAATCTAAAGAGTAATCTTTTGTCACAGGCATTTCCTTGAAAATATTATAAATTTCCTTCCAGTCAAAATCAGGTTTTAATCCTAAAAACATTTTTTCATAATCATTATTCTCTTTCACCAATTTCAATGCCTTCATTGGACCAATGCCTGAAATTCCTTTGTTGTTGTAATCCGTTCCGACCAGTATTCCAAGGATAATCAGCTGTTCATTGTTCAGTTCAAGCTTTCTAAGGAAATCATTTAGCTCTATAATTTCCGGCTTTATGAAAATTAGTTTTCCCCTTACTCTTCTCTTGTCTGACAGTGTCAAATTCCTGAGCAATCGGGGGGTTGAATACAAAAGTGAATCATAGTCTGTGGAGGAGATTCCCCATACATCTCCATTCTTAGCCATGTAGGCGCATTGGGCCTCTGCCTCAGAGGGCGCCTGAATTACGGGCAGGCCAAATGCAGAAATCAACTCCATAGCCTCTTCTGCCATCTTCCTGGTCAGGATAGAAGTCTGCTTTGAGTACTTAAGCATCAGCTCTTCATCACCCTCTTCCTTTGCCAATTCTAATTTTTCCTGCGCCAGCCTTTTTCTGTGAGCTCTCTCTTCCTTTTCAAGAGATTTTAGGATTGGCGGCTTTCCATCAAACACAAAAACCAGCTTCATTCCCTTTTCAATAAGGTTTGGAATCCTTGTGGAAATCCCCATGAGATGAGATGTAACATCTTCATTTGAGTCCATCAAAGGAGTCCCATCAGGTTGTCTTATTGAAGATAAAAACTGATAGAGCATCTGGGATGCATCAACCGCTATTTTCTTGTTCTTGAGGTCATCCAGAGATATTGTCTTTGGTTCCACTAATTTTGTTATATTGAGTCCCATAATGTTGTGAGAATCCGTGTTTATTTAAATATTATCAAAATCTTAATAAATCATCCACGTTTAAGAATAAGATGGTGATTAGAGGCGTTTCTTTGCAACATAAGGGGGGACATTACCACTACAAGCTCCACAACTTAAAACTGAACAGCCTGGGGTTTGAATATCCAAAGCTGATATGGCACCTTAACAGGATGTTTGAAGACTGCCCAAACGATTATTTTGAAAATGGACCAAGAAGCTCTGCATTAAAGTTTAAGCTGAATGACCTTAATGTCCATCAAATAGTAGGGCACGAAATCAGCAATTTGTGCAGGATCGGCCTGAGTGTAAACAGGGAAAGATTCAGGGACAATCATCAGAAGGTTCAGGTGTTTATGCTTGAAAACGACGACAAGACAGTGGGAATGGAGGTTCCAATATGGCTGAACAAAGAGGAATATGAAAATTACAGAGAAGTTTTTAACAGCGAAGCCCCATTAACAGGTCATATTGATGTGCTGAGAATTGATGATGGAAGGATATGGATATGGGACTACAAGCCAAATGCATTCAATGAAAAGTTTGCCTCAACGCAGACATTTTTTTATGCTCTTATGCTGAGTAAGAGGACAGGGATTCCTCTTGAAAAATTCAGATGCGGATATTTTGACGAAAACTACGCTTTCATCTTCAAGCCGGAATTAAAAAATTTAATAAAAGAGTCTCTTCTATAATATTTATGGGAAAATACGAGTTTTATCCCTTGGATTTTGATTATGACAGAAACGGGACCATAATCGTCATGGGGAAAACGACAAACAACGAAAGAATAATCATTCTTGACAGCTCGGTAAAGCAGTACTTTTACGTGTTTCCAAAAAACTCTGCAAAAAAACTTTCTGAAGAGCTAAGCAATATACGGATAATGGGCGAGGATCGCATTGTTAAGTTCTTCAAAACAGAAGTTGTAAAAAAGAAATTCTACGATCATGATGTGGAAGTTGTAAAGTGCTATGCTGAAAATTTTAGGGACTATGATATTTTAAATGACAAGATAAAAGAGTTGGGGCTGGAAAAAAAAGAGATTGACATCAAACACATCAAAAGATACCTCACGGAAAAAGGAATTGATCCTTTGGTTTTGAGCGAGGTTGAAGGTGAAGTAGTTGAGGAAAATGACCTAGGAGTTCTAATCAAGGGTGAGATTAGCCAAAAAGATTCCGAGTTTCTTAAAAATCCAAGAATACTTGCATTTGACATTGAAGTTTACGGCGATTTTTCCGGCTATCAGAAATATAAGCAGGATCCAATAATAATGATCGCATTCAAGGGTGAGGATTTCAGAAAGGTGATAACATGGAAGAAATTTGAGTCAAAAGATTACGTTGAATTTGTAAAAGATGAGCAGGAGTTAATATGGAAATTCATTGAGGTCATAAAAGAGTACAATCCAGATTACATAACGGGATTTTTCACCGACGGCTTTGATTTTCCCTATTTAAAGTTGAGGGCGGAAGAATTCGGAATAAAATTAAATCTTGGGATTGATGATTCTCTGATATCAATCAAAAAAGAGAAGAGGGGCCTTAGTTCGGCAAGAATAAAGGGAATCCCCCATCTGGACATGTACAGGTTCATTTCCAGGATAATGGGGGGAGGGTTAAGAATAGACACTTTCAATCTTAATACCGTTTCCGAGGAAATTCTTGGAGAAAAGAAAATAGACTTTGATCTCGATGACATAAGTGAAGTATGGGATAGAGGTGACTTGAACAAATTGGCAGAATACAACCTGAAGGATGCCGATTTGACATATTCATTATGCAAGAAGATAGTCCCCAACATGAATGAAATCTCAAAGCTGGTCGGAATGCCAATTTACAATGTCTGCAGGGCAACTTATGGCAGCCTTGTTGAAAATTACTTAATAAAAAAAGCCAAAGAGTTCAATGAAATTATTCCAAACCGCCCGAAGTACAGGGATATAATTGAAAGGCACGGAGAGAGTTATCAGGCTGCATCTGTTATAGAACCAAAGCCAAACCTGTACAAAAATATAGTAGTTATAGATTTCAGTGGTTTTTGGCCCAGCATACTTGCTTCGAAAAATATAAGCCCTGCAACTTTAAACAACACAACAGGGTATAAAACTTCGGAGATTATCTTGCGTGAAAGGAAAAAGAGGTACTACTTCAGCAAAAATAAATCATTTATTCCTGAGGTTGTTAAAGAATTAATTAATTCCAGAAGAATTGTTAAAAATAAGCTGAAAAAAGACAAAAGAAATGTTGTTTTAGGCGCTAAAAGCTATGCAATAAAAACAGTTACAAATTCTATATATGGTTATCTTGGTTTTTTTGGAAGCAGATACCACAGTTTAGAATGTTCTGCAAGCATCACTGCATTTGGAAGAGACTACATTAGTAAACTGATTAAAGATGGAGAACGTTACGGGTTGAGTCCAATCTACAGCGACACTGATTCTTGTTTTTTTGAGATGAATCAAAAGACAAGGGTTGAAATTGAGGATTTTGTACAGAATTATAACAAAGGATTACCTGAACTAATGGAGCTAGATATTGAGGATTATTATTCTAGAGGAATTTTTGTTGGGAAAAAAAGCGGTGGGAAAGGAGCAAAGAAAAAATATGCCTTAATCGACGATAAAGATGAAGTTAAAATAATCGGTTTTGAAACCGTGCGGGGGGATTGGAGCCTTATTGCAAGAGAGACTCAGAAAAAAGTCATCGAGATAATCCTTAAGGAAGACTCATTTGAAAAGGCTATAAAATATGTCAGAAAAGTCATTGAGGATGTGAAAAATAACAGAGTGGGCATAACAAAAATGATTATAAAGACACAGCTTAAAATGAACATTGAAGATTACAAGCAAATTGGACCGCATGTAAAAGTTGCCAGAAGAATGAGAGATCTTGGCGTTAATATAGGTGAGGGATCCGTTATAAAATACGTGATTACAGAAGGTAAAGGGCTGATTGGAGACCGGGCAAAATTGCTGAAAGAAGCCAAGAATTATGACAAGGATTATTATATTAACAATCAGGTAATTCCCTGTGTTGAAAAGATATTTGAAATTAGAAATATTCATAAAGAGGATTTGTTAAGCAAAAAATTTCTTCTTTTATCTTTAACGTATCTGCCCATTTTGCATGTGCCTTCCATCCCTGATAGATTTCAAACATCTTGACTTTTGGGATTTTATTTTCCTTTTTATTATATTGATTAAAATTTTATGATTTACTTCCGGAAAATAATGCCTGATATCTGCTTTAAGGCAGTATCCTTTAACAAAATTAGTATCATTGAATTTGTTTTTTACTATTGTTCCGTTTTTTGAGACTTTTCTCTTGAAATCATCAAATCTT
>JAGVZK010000001.1 GCA_018302685.1 Candidatus Woesearchaeota archaeon
GAAGAGATCAAAGCCCTATCCAGACGAGATTCTCAAAGCTGAGAAGCTGCTCAAGGTTAGAGCAGAGTACATGATTGGAGACTCAATATATGACGTGATTGCTGCACACAAGGCAAAAGTTAAAGCAATAGCTGTCTTGACTGGATTGTATTCTAAAGAACAGTTGGAGAAAGAAAAACCATTTAAAATTATTAAGAATTTGAGAGGATTATTAAGGGTAATTTAATAAATTTTTCCTTATTTGTTTTCTTATGTTGGGTTGTAGAATGAGCAATAGTGATGTATTTATTTTCTTTGAAGAAGGTGAAGTTGGGTTATTAGAAAGTCAAAAAATTGAAGGTACTTATGTAAGCATTGTTGGTGATTTATATTTTGGTACTTTAAGTGCAGAACTTACGGATGCTGATCTTGAAGTTCTTATTCATTATAGATCGGCTTATCCTAGATTGGTTGAAAAGGGGTCTTTTGGTGATCATCAAGGGTATAGGCATGTTTATCTTTTAGATATTAAGCGAGGGTTAGATAAAAATGAATTGGATATTTATAATTATTTGAAAAGAAAGGTAAATGGTTGATTTATTGTAAATAATTTAAGTTGGTTTTATATATTTTTCTCTTTTAGACTTTGTTAAGTTTAGAAGGTTTTTTAAAAGTTGCAATTGATGGTTCTGAAGATGTTATTGTTAAAGGCTCTGGTAATTTGAAAGGAGTTGATTTTACTGATGCTGTTTTTACTTATGATTTTAATCTGTTGGAAATATTGCTTCCAATTATAAACAGCAAGTACAGGATAATTGCTTTTCATGTGAGCGTATATATTTTGAACAAATAGAGCCTGATGATAGAGTTTGGAAATGCGGTAAGGGGCACAGCCATTATGTTTATAATAAGGTGGATAAGCATCCGGAAGAATGTGAAGACTATGTTCCCAGAATAAAGAATTCTAATGGTGGCAGAGTGGCATATCTTACTAAGTTGATTGAAGAGGCTACGCAACTTGCGGAAACTGCTTAATTTTTATACTCACTTGGATCTCTTATCCCGGCGAAATAAAATGCTTTTTTTCTCTGCATACAGTTTGAACAGTAACCGCAGTGAATTAGTTTTCCATTTTTCATAGGCTCACTTTTATAGCAGCTGTATGTCAATTCGAATGGAACATTTAGCTTGTTTCCTAATTCAACTGTTTCCACTTTGTCTTTATTTATTATTGGAGATGATATTTTATAGTTTCCTGCGTCTGTTGCATGTTCCTGCATCTTATTCATTATTTTTAGGAATTCAGGCGTTGTATCCTTAAAATGAACTTTACCTTCATCCTTTATTCCGAGAAAAATATCATATTTTTCCTTTTTTGAAATAAACTCTGATTCTGCGTGTGCTAAAGCGATGTTAATGAATATGGAATTTCTGCATGGAACCCACCAATTGATTATGTCTTCTTTTTCCCTCTGAATGTTTTCCATATCTTTTTCTGTTGTTTTATGAACTTTTTTTTCTGAGTTAATTAAAGAAGTGCTTATTTCCCCAAGCCAGAGAATATCTATTTTTATGAATTCAGCCTGGATGTTTTTTGATATTTTTCTTGCTGCAAATTCCTCCTGTTTTCTTGTTCTTTGCCCATAATCATAAAAAATACATTTTATTTTATTTGGATTTTGGGATTTTACCTGATAGGCCACTACGGAACTATCCAACCCCCCAGATAAGATTATTATTGCATTCATATTATGGTTAAATTGAATAATTTTATAAATATTTATTCTTTGATGGTTCTATGGAAACCGAGATTCAAAATTTAAGAATAGGGAATGTTTTTGTTTTAGACAACGAAGAATATACAGTTGCAAAAATAGATGTTTCAAAAATAGGAAAACATGGAAGAGCTAAAGTAAGAGTTGAAGTTAGGAATAACAAAACAAATGAGAATAAAACAATCATCAGAGTTTCTATTGAGAAAGTTGAGAAAAAGTAGTTTTATCTTGAATGCTTTTTTATTATTTCTGAGGTTTCTTCTTGATCTTATATAAATTGTTTGGAAAATTTATATTCTAAAATATCAACCAATTGTTTTAAAGAAGTTCTTCCTAAACCATTTGAAGCCTGAACAAACAAACCCCTAATTAAATGATCTATCTCTCCCGAAGGGATTGTAACAAATGGTCTTTTTACTCTGTTTCCTAAATCTTTATCGCCTTCACGGCAGAAAACAAGATTTCCCTCATTGTTCACATAAACATGATAATGTTCTTCAAAATTTGTAACAATACCTTTTGTTGAAAAAGTTTGGTCTCCAATAACACTATTATTTTCATCCAGCCTTACAATTGGCTGATCAAACATAAGAAAACTTATCCTAGTGCTATCCCCCATACCAGCATCAGCAAATGGACCTAAGCATGCATTCCATTGCTTAACTTCTTCTAAGAATGCAATTCCTTTATCTTTGAGTATTTCAGATTTGATATTTTCCTGTTCAATGTATTTAAGTATTGTTGCAAAAAAATCAATTTCAACAGAATGATAACCGCTGATACTTTTTTGATCTGACCTTAATTGTGGGCGATAATTAACTTTGTTCCCTAAGGGATCTAGAGTTTCATAAGGAGTAATATCTGTCCTGAACAATCTGAAATCTCCATGTTCACTTCCTGTAACTTCAGTAACAAAAGATTGACCCTTGAATTCTGATTTCCATTTATACCCTTGTTTGTATGTTCTTTCTTTTCCATTTTTTATAAGTGCTCCAAAGGTTCCTAAAAATTCAAATATAGATGAAAAACCAAATTTCCTGAAATCCCATAATTCATCAGGACCTAACATCAGAGAAGCAATCCAACCGCTTAATAAATCTAAATCAAAATTGTCTGATATTTCTTTTACCTCTCCTTCGGGTTTTTTGATTATCCAATAAAATTCGTTTTCATCGCTAAGCAAGTTTTTGTATAAAGTTTCTATCCTAATCTTGTAATCTTCTTTAAATTCACTAGGAATTGTTTTAAAATATCCTTTTTCTTTTAAATCATTAGTTCCTCCTGAAGCTTCAAGGAATCTTTGTTCTAAATTACTTTCTCTTAGTTTGGTTAATGCTTCAGGATAGATTGTAAAATTAAATCTCATTGAGGATAGAAATATTACATGGTTTTTATAGACTGTTGTATTTGAATATTGTATTTGAATATTGTATTTATGTTAATAATAAATAGTTTTTTAAGTTTTTTTTATGTTGAATAGGTATGATATACATTATTATTACAAGCTATAATGAGCCTAATTCAACCAGAATAGCCATAAATAAATTTCTCGATCAGAATATCAAGGAAGACTACAAGATAATTGTTGCTGATCCTTTTCCTGAAGTTGAGGAAATGATAGTCAATGAATTTCCTTCTGTTGAATATTTTGAAGATCCTGACAAGGGAAAGAGCTATACTTTGAACATAATCTTAGGAAAGATTTTGAATAAGGAAGGAGATGTTATCGTAATGACTGATGGTGATGTTTTTGTTGATGAATATGCCTTAAGCGAGATTCTTAAGAAGTTTGAGGATTCTAAAGTTGGAGTTGTAGCTGGAAGACCTGTTTCTTTGGATAAAAGAGATAATAAATTTGGATATTGGAGCCATTTTTTATTGGATGTTGGTGCTCATGAGATTTCAAGGAAGAAAAGATATGAGAAAGGACAATTTTTGGAGGCTACGGGTTATTTATTTGCAATTAGGAGCGGAATTGTTAAGGAATTTCCACTTGATGTTGCTGAAGATACAGTTATTCCTTATTTATTTTTTAAGAAAGGATTTAAGATTGCCTATGCTGAAAATGCGAAAGTTTATGTTAAACATCCTGATAATTTTAAGGATTGGGTTAAACAGAAGAAAAGAGTTGCCAGCGCCCATCTTAAGCTGAAAAAGTATTATCCTGATTTTCCAAAAGTTAAATCTTTTTTCAATGAGGTTTTTGAAGGTATTTCATTTAAGGTTTGGAAATATCCAAAGAATCTCAAAGAGTTTTATTGGACTTTGAGTTTGTATCCTGTTAGGCTTTATATGTGGATGAGTTTATTTTATGACAATAAATTCAGAAAGAAAGAATATAAAGATGGATGGAGAGAAGATTTAGCTGTTGAAAGCACTAGACCTATGGATTAAAATGGCTGATGAGTTTATTTTTGGATTGGGGTTTGGGTTGTTGATAGGATTCTAAAATAAAATGCAGTCAGTAATCAAACTCTGCAAAAATCGCATTTCTTCAGGACTCTTTCCTTTGCGATAACTAATGCAGATTCCCTTGGGCTCTCTTTGTTCTTGCTGGAAATCTCCAAAACGAGTTTGGTGTTTCTGCTTATCTTTTCTTCAATGAGCTTAAACATTTTCTTCTCATCTCCGCCAGTGTACTCAACATAGGAGCTTATGACCCCTCCTGCATTTGCAACAAAATCAGGAACAACCAAGATTCCCTTTTTATGAAGAATCTCCTCAACGTCAGGAGTCATAGGGATATTGCTCCCCTCAACAATTACTTTGAATTTCAGGCTATCTGCATCACCCGCAGATATCAGGTCAGGCTTGGCGGCAGTGATCAAAATATCAGCATCAACCTTAAGTATGTCGCTGCAGTTTTTAAAATTAGAACTGCCGTAATTGACAACGCTTCCGGTATTTCTCTTGACGCCAGTCAACTTGCCAAAATCAATTCCCTTTTTGTCATAAGCCATTCCCTTTGAATCAGAGACGGCAATTAGCCTGCTTCCATGCTCAAAAAAATATTTGGCTGCAAAACTTCCCACATTCCCAAATCCTTCAATGGCAACACTTGCTTTTTTCAGGTCAATGTTCTTATGCTCGGCGGCAATCTTGGATGCAATAAAGACCCCGAAGCCTGTGCTTCCCAACTCATGAGGAAGACCTTTTAATTTCCTGGGCTTTCCGGTTGCGGATCTATTGTCGCCATTGGCCTTGACATACCACCCCATTTCCTCTTCACCCATGTTCATATCAGGAGCGGCAATGTACTTGGCCGGAGAAATTTCCTTCAATGACCTTGAAAAAGCTTCGACGATTTCTTTTTTACTCTGCTTTGACATCTGTTTGTCATCGGCGATTATTCCTGCCTTGGCGCCTCCGAAAGGAAGATCAGCCAGCGCGCATTTCCATGTCATCGTCCTTGCCAACCTCAAGACCTCATCTTCGGAAACAGTTGGGGTCATTCTTATTCCGCCTTTTCCAGGACCCAGTGCAGAATTATCAACGACCAAAAAACCCCTCATCCCAGTCTTGGGATTGTAAACATGGACAATTTTCTCGGGTCCAAAACCATCATAGTTAACCATATTGCCACCTCACAGCTTAAGCAGATTCCTCATCTCACCCTCATCAAAACCGACAATAACTCTTTTATCAATGACAATCACCAGATTTCCACTCTACCTGCTATTTTTCTCCATTTCAGCTGCCATACCCCCATCTCTGTTTATATCATACCCTATGTATTAAGTATTGTTTTCATTAAAAAACTACCGGGCTATTTTTGAAAACCAGCATGCAGGAGTCGTGCAAATCTCAACCCCCATAACTGGAAAATACATTTTACAACTTATATATCTATCGGAAATATTAATAAACTAAAAAAATCACAAGTCCCCAATGGCTGTTCATCCCAAAGACATAAAAAAAATAGTGAAGTACAAATTGAAAAGAACTCTTTCTCTTTTTGAAGTCACTGCATCAGGCATCGGATTGATTTTAGGGGCTGGAATTTACGCTTTACTAGGAATTGCCTCAGGATATGCAGGAAATTCGCTGTGGCTCTCATTTCTTCTTGCAGCTGTAATAGCGGCATTCACTGGGCTGAGCTACGCAGAGCTGTCATCAATTTTCAAGGGGGACTCGACCGAGTACGAATACACAAAAAAAGCATTCAGCAAAACAATAGCGTGGGTAATAGGGATGTCAATAATATTCGCCGGGATACTTTCTGGGGCAACAGTTGCAATCGGATTTTCGAATTACCTAAATGCCCTGACAGGCCTCCCGATGATCCTGTTCGCAATAATTTTAGTCGCATTCTTGTCATTGATAAACTTCGCAGGGATAAAGCTCTCAACAACAGTCACGATCGTGGCAACATTCCTTGAAGTCTTCGGCCTTCTGGCAATAATAATTCTTGGGATAAAATACTGGGGAACTGTAAACCTTCTAGAGTTCAACAATGGTCTCAAAGGAGTTCTTCAGGCGACAGCGCTTGTATTCTTTGCATACATGGGTTTTGAGTCAATCGTGAAGCTGACAGAAGAAACAAAGCATCCAAAAAAAAACATTCCAAAGGCTCTGCTCATATCAATCATAGTAACCTCAGTAATATATATTCTCACTGCAATATCTTCAATTTCCATAATGGGGTATGAAAGGCTCTCATTGAGCAATGCCCCCCTGGCGGAGACAGCATCAGTTCCTCTGGGGCAGGTTGCATTCATGGTTCTGGCGGTGATAGCCCTTTTCTCAACAATGAATACTGTTCTTTTGTCTTTGGTTACAACTTCAAGAATAACCTACGGGCTGGCAGCTGAAAATGCGCTTCCAAGAAAACTGTCCCTGATCCATCCAAAGACCAATACCCCCGGGATTTCAATTCTCGTGATCGGAATCATAACAGTTGTTTTTATATTCCTTGAGAACATAGAAACAGTTGCAAACGCGGCAAACATTGCAATATTCCTGACATTCTCATTTGTCAATGCATCTCTGCTGGTTTTAAGGTACAAAATCCCACAGCAGACGATGGGCTTCAGAGCTCCATTCAACATAGGAAAGTTTTCAATAACATCTCTTTTAGGGCTTATATTCTCGATAATCCTTCTGATTTACTCAATAATCAACATAATTTCGGTATAAAAACATTTAAAAATCCAAGTTTAGATTAAAATACAAAATGAAAAGAAGCTCAAGACGTTGGAAGAAGAAAGGTCAGATGAGATGGAAGTGGCAACGTAAGAAAATGAGGAAGGAAAAGAGAAAACGTAGGAAAAAATGAGCCTGATAACTGAGGATAAAATTCTAAAATATTTTGACATCACAAAAAAAGCCCTGAAGAAGGCAGAGGATTCCAAGGAAAGGATAAACATTTTAAATGCAAGAAACGCCATAATTAGGATGGTCAAAAACTATCTTAGCGATGCGGAGCACTTCTATGAAAAAAAGGACTATGTAAATGCCTTTGCAGCCATTAATTACGCACATGGCTGGCTTGACTGCGGGGCTTCATTGGGGGTTTTTGACGTCCATGATTCAACACTGTTTGCAGTGGATTAAAATGGTGATAATTGTCTCAGGAAATCCGGCAACAGGCAAGACCACGATAGCCAAAAAGATAGCAAAAGAAAAAAAACTTGAATACATAGACGTCAATGATCTTATAAAAAAGAACAGATTATACTCATATTACAGCAAAAAAGACGAGTCGCTCGTGGTTGACACAAAAAAATTAAACTCATTTCTAATTAAGCTGATAAATAAGAATAAAGACGTAGTTTTGGACTCTCATTTGACTCATTATCTAAACCCAAAATATGTTGACATGTGCATAATAACCATATGCGATTTGAAGGAATTGAAGAAAAGGCTTGAAAAAAGAAAATATTCAAAGGAAAAGATAAGGAATAATCTCGACTGCGAAATCTTTGACGTGTGCAGGACAGAAGCATTGGAGGCGGGCCATAAAGTGAAGATTATTAAGACTTCAAAATAGTTTTTCCTCTCTCATTTTCCCCAATCTCAATTTCCCCCTTGAATTTCTTGAACTTTCCGCCAAAGAATTCATAGAGGAATATTCCCAAAGCTGCGATTTCTGAATGGGGCTGGTTTGAAACGCTCAGGTTATAATCGCTTAATTGATAAATTTCTGGAGGGACTTTTTCGCCTCCAACTATCAAGAGAACATTTTTTTCCTCATTGACATCCTTGATTTTCTTTCTGAAATCAATCCCATAAACAGTCAGATGAACCTTCACCCCTCTGAAATTCTTTACAAACTTAATGTCCTCTTTAACATGTTCAAGTTTTAAATTCCCGCCAAATTTCCCGACAACCCTGTATATTCCATCTTCCCACTCGCTATCTTTGTCTCCCGAATAATAAACTTTCTCAATACCAAAAATTCTTGCCACCAAAGCAAGATGGGTGTCAATTCTAGGGTCCCTGTTAATCCGGTGGTGAAGCCTGAATATTTCCATAATAAACTAATTACAAAAAACCTTTTAAACCTTTTAAATTTCAATAGGATATGAATTTGGAGAAGATTTACGACAAAAACTACAAGAAACTGATTCTTATTCCAGTCACTCTTCTTGTCATTGCATTCATCATCCTAGGCGTGAGCTATTTCTCGACAGGGGAATTTGTAAAGAGGGGTATCTCGCTGAAGGGTGGAATTTCCATGACGATAGAAAAACCGAATCTTGATGAAAATGATATATCATCATACCTGTCCGAGAGATACTCAAGCTTCAACGTGAGGGTTTTGAGGGACCTGGCCACAAGAGAGAGCACAGGAATCATAGTGGAGGCCTCAAATGTTGAAGAGCAGGAGCTAAAGCCGTATCTGCAGGGGAAAATACATTTCACTGAGGACGAATATTCCATCGAGCAGTACTCATCATCATTCTCTGAATCTTTCTTCAGGCAGCTGGTACTGACTGTGATATTTGCATTTGTCCTGATGGCAATTGTTGTTTACATAGTTTTCAGGACTTTCGTTCCTTCACTGGCAGTCGTGTTTGCAGCCTTCTCGGACATAATCATAACTCTAGGGGTGCTATCCTTATTCAGGATGGACATCTCATCCGGAGGAATCATGGCACTCCTATTAGTCATAGGCTATTCAATAGACACTGATATTCTGCTTACAACAAGGCTGCTCAAGAGAAAGGTCGGGAATATTTACGAAAGATTAAAGGGAGCGATAACGACAGGGCTGACAATGACAGTGACTACGATAGCTGCCCTTCTCGTGGGATTTATCTTTTCAACGGCTCCAGTTTTAAAGGAGATTTTTCTGATAATCTTAATTGCTTTGGTTATTGACATAATCACGACTTACTTAGGGAATGCATCAATGCTGTTATGGTATATTAAGAGGGAAAAATGAAGATAAGAAAACTATTCACGTTCAGGGTGATAATTCTCCTGCTGTGCATATTCCTTTCTATCCTTATAATAAATCCGAACTTTAATTCAAACGGGGTCTCAATAAGGGCTGTCGAGACAAATTCATCAGCCTCATTCGCAGGGATTACAGTAAATCCAAATGCGCTACCCACAGATTATGAGATTATAATTTTAATAAACGATCAGCAGATAAACAGTTTAGAGGATTATTCCAGTACAATTCTGTCTTCAGATCAAACTGTAAGAATAACGACAGATAAGGCCCAATATACACTGTTAAAGGAAAATCTCGGCCTGGTTGTTGATGAAGTTGCTGACTCAAATATCATAAGAGGCCTTGAGCTGCAGGGAGGAACAAGAGCCCTCGTAAAGCCGACAGAAGAATTGACTGACCAGCAGTTTGATGATCTTCTAGAGACAATGGAGAACAGGCTGAACGTCTACGGGCTGAGGCAGCTGTTGATCAAGAAGGCAATTGACCTTTCAGGGAATAACTTCATTGTAATTGAAATCGCAGGGGCAACAAAAGAAGAGGTTTCAGATTTAATATCAAAGCAGGGGAACTTCGAGGCAAAGATAGGCAATGATATTGTATTTGAAGGCGGGGAAAAAGATATAACCTATGTTTGCCGGGATGATGGGGCCTGTTCAGGAATAAGGTCATGCGACCAGCTGGACAGTCAATTCCAGTGCCAGTTTGAATTTCAGATAAGATTGTCAGAGGAGGCATCAGAGAGACAGGCTGCAGTAACCTCAAATCTTGGCTTGAATGTTTCAGAATCAGGCTATCAGTACCTTGAAAAGCCATTGGACTTATATCTTGATGGAAATCTGGTTGATTCACTAAACATTGCAGCCGACCTTAAGGGAAAGGCGGCAAAAGACATTCTGATTTCCGGTCCCGGAATCGGTTCGACTGAAGAGGATGCCTTGAACGATGCCACTGCAAATATGAAGAAGTTGCAGACAGTCCTCATAACAGGATCGCTTCCGACTTCGCTCGAGATAGTAAAGCTGGATTCTATAAGCCCAAATCTTGGTTCATCATTCGAGAAAAATGCACTGCTGGTTGCTGTTCTGGCAATAATTGCAGTTGCGGTTGTAATATTCATAAGGTACAGAAAATTGAAGATTTCAGTGCCTATGATCATCATAAGCTGTTCAGAAGCTCTCATTGTACTCGGATTCCTGACCTTGATAAAATACAACCTTGATCTGGCTGCAATAGCAGGGATAATCGCAGCAGTCGGAACAGGTGTGGACGATCAGGTTGTTATAACAGATGAAATTCTCGGGAAAGAATCATCAAACTGGAAGGAGCGATATAAAAAGGCATTTTTCATAATCATCGCTGCTTATTTCGCAACATTGGCTGCCATGATTCCATTGCTGAGGGCAGGAGCGGGATTGCTGACAGGGTTTGCAATATCAACGATTGCAGGCATAACGATTGGAGTGTTCATCACCAGGCCTGCATTTGCCTCAATAATAAAGGTGTTGCTGAATGAATAATTTATTTAACTATAAAGTTGCTTTGATATCCGTACTGGGTTTTGGGGCCATAACATTCATAATAAACCTCAACGGGTCAATCGTGTTGACAGCCCTTGCAGCAGTGAAGGAAATGATTTTCAGATTTTTCTGGGCAGGGTTCATGGGCAGGCTGCTGCAGTGGATATCTGAAAGATATAAAGAAGGAATAAAATTCTATCTTGCAGCTGGAATAATCCCTGCATTAATAGCTCTTGTTCTGACATTCATCATCCACTACTTTACTTACACTCCTTATCCAATAAGAACAGTAGAAGTAACAACAGTGTTAACATTCTTCTCAGGAATGGGAACTGCATTCTTCTTCAAAAGAGGATGGTTTAAAGTTTAGTCTTTTGTTAAAGAAAAGTTGTATCTCTTTAATTTCTTCTCAACAAGATAATACACCTCAGGTAAGCCCATATCATCTTCTATGCATAGCTCTGCAGAAAGGCCTGATAGGGGTTTTACAAAAATAGCTAATCTTTCCCCCCCTTAAATCCAATGAAGAATCGAGGTTATACATTAAAGGCGTAATTTCAATTTCCGGAATTTTTTCCAAACAAGATCTGAGCAAAATTGCCTCTAAGGCATATATTCCATACAATTCCCAAAACTCAGATTCCATAACAGAGAGATAAAGATAAGATTTAAATTATTAACGGATGAAACTTGCAAGTCCAAAAGATTTATAGTTTAACTGTTGTCTCTGTTATTTATGAAAGCAAAAGCATACGTCGGGGTTACAGGGCCGGCAAGTATTCAGGAAGCAAAGGACATTTGCAGAGAATTTTCTGAATCAGGATGCTCTATGGGAAGTTTTCATATTCCCATGATTGGATTTTTAGTGAGCTACAAAACCCTTAATGGGCAATCAACTCAAAACAGAAGATACCCCCTTATGAATTCCATTCCAGATTTATTGAAAGCAACAGATGCACAAGTCTTGACCATGATTCATTACAATTCAAGGGAAGTTGATACATTATCACATCAAGTCGCCAAAATATTTCAGGGGATTTATGATAATGGTTTATGCAGGGCAATACAATTAAACATAGAGTGGCCGGGCCTCAATCAAGTTGAAGGAATAAAGAATAGGCATCCAGATATGCAAATAATTTTTCAGGCTTCATACAAGGCAATGGATGGGAAAACACCGGGCCAAATCGCGGAAAGAATCAAAGAATATGGAGATTTAATAAGCTATGTTCTTATTGATCCATCTGGCGGGAGAGGAATCCCATTTGATTTGGAATCATCAGTTGCAGTTTATTCAAAATTAAGAGAACGATGTCCTGATTTGACAATAGGGTTTGCAGGGGGGTTTACAGGGGAAAATGTTGCTTCAAGGTTAAGAAAAATTCTTGGACAAATTAAAGCAAATGATTTTTGTATTGATGCAGAGGGGGGACTAAGAAATAAGATTACTTCTGAATATGGAGATGATTCGCTCGACATTACAAAGGTAAGGAAATATTTTCAATTTGCCTTCCCATTACTTAGAGATAAGTCTTTTCCCCTGTAGGGAATAGGCGGTTATAAAAATTGAGCTTAATTATAATAAATAAAATATAGTAAACGCCAGCACCAGGACTCGAACCTGGAAGTCCATAAGGACACCCGTTTTCGAGACGGGTCCATTACCAATTATGGGTATGCTGGCTTTAACTAATCTTTTAACTTGCTGAGTTTAAAAATATTATCAAAACCTATTTTACCAAAATAATTTTTTCTAGAATCTTTTTTCATAATGCAAATAATATAATTAGTATTCCAATTTTTATTTTTGTGAAGATATATTAAAATGCTCCAACAATTTTCTAACTTGAATTTGATTTCTTAAAACTGAGCATTCACAATCAAAAAAAGCCCTAATCCATTCTACCTTCAGCTCATCAGAGTCTAAAAAATCAAAAGGAATTCCCCAATTGAGAGTTCCAAGATTACAAGAGCTCAATAAGTCTAAACAAGCAACTTTTGATGAAGCTCTAACATTGTAAAGTTTACATTTATTTATAATTGTTGGTTTTTTTAAATATAAATAATAAAAAGCATCATTAAATGATTCTACCATAGAAATAGGATATGGATAAAATACAACTTCATAATGCGTTGAACTTCTATTATTTTCTTTTTCAACAATAACACTCCTGTCGCCAGCAATAAATCCTAACAGCCCAGATTTAATAAGTTTATATTTTTAAAGCTCTTGTTAACTTTTAATTCATAGTTCTTCCACTTTTTATAACATTTCTTCTATTTTTCTCGGAAATAACTTTATTTTTCATACTATAATAAAAATCAGGAAGTATAAAAAGTTTTCAAATAAACAGAGCTACAAAATAAAATAATTTTATAAACAGCCAGCAATTAAAAGATGTATGGAGCCAATAATGCACATCCTGATTCCTATGTTAATCATGCTAGTTGTATTCCCGAAGGTAAACAAAAAGCTCGCAATCGGCCTGGCGCTCCTGGCTTTAGTCCCAGACTTAGATTTTTTCATAGATTTTACGCACAGGTTCTTGATGCATAACATCTTCTTTACGACTGGATTGAGCTTAATAATTTACTTTTTCACAAAAGATATGAAGATATTCCTGATGTCATTATACTACCTGACCTCGCACCTGATCTTGGACTTGACGGTCGGGGCAGTAGCTTTGTTTTATCCATTGTATCAAAGGCTGATAGAGGTGACAGTATCACTTAACTCAAAATGGATTCTTGACCTGAGCATACAAACACATCCGCTGATGGAAACATCCTCTTATTTCAGCGGAAAACCCTCATATTTCTTCACAAAAGTTGGGGTCATAACGCTTGCATTTCTGGTCATGATGATCATAATAAAGTACAGGAAATCTATCCTGAAATTGAATTGAGGCGGTAATACATCTTCATCACATTGTTCACATATCTATTAGAATAACTTGATGAAAGCAATTCATCTTCATTAAAAGAGTCTACTCCCCCCTGTCCAATTGCGTAAGCCAGTATGGCAGTCCTGTAATCCCCGTACCTTGCCACCATCTTGCTTAGATAATAAGTTCCAAACAAAACATTAGTCTTTGGGTCAAGTATGTCAAAATCCCCTCCAAAACCAAGCTCCTGAGAGATTTCGTGTGTGGTGTTGTCAAGCAGCTGCATAAGCCCCTTGGCGCTGCTGTTATTCGAAGATGAATTCGAAAGGCCGCTGGATTCATAAAAAATTACAGATTTGACCAGGTTCTCAGGAACATTATAGGATTCAGCGCACCTCCTTATGAAGGGCTCAAATCTATCGATTCTTGATAAGAAAAGTCTCATATCCTCATCTGGATTAATTTTATCCTCATCATAATGAATCACACTATACTCATTTCCCTTATGAGTGTAATCAATGTGCGATTCTTCAAAAGCCCTCATAGGAAAAAGTATGGACAATGTCAGCGCAATTGCAAGTTCAAATTTCATCATAAAAGAAATCCTTAGTAAACGTTTTCATTATAAACTTTTCTTATTACTATCCAATAACATAAGGGTTTCTTTCCTTAATGATATCAAGGGCATAGTCAAGCCTTTTACTACTTGAAGAATAAACAGTGAAAAGTAAATCTCCACTTTTGACAGTGTCATTTAACTTCTTGTAGAGATACAATCCTGCAGTTTTGTCAAGGGGGGCACCCGCAACTCTTGCGACCTTGCTTACATTCTTGTTGTTCAGCTCTTTAACTCTCCCCTTTCTTGTTGAATAAATGTTCTTCTTGAACCTGCCAACTTCAAGCTGCTCAGGCAGAAATATATCCCCTCTCTGGGCCTTGATTATCTCCTTCATTTTATTGTAGGCGACGCCCGAATTCAGGCAGTCAATGACTATTTTTCTGGCGTTCTTTATGTGAAGCATCTTGAGGATTTCCGTAGACATGAAGATTGCCTTGTCTCTCAGGTCATCAGGGCCGTCTCCCATTAGGACTTTTAAGACATCTTTTGCCTCAAGGTTTGGACCGATCCCATTTCCAACCGGCTGTCTGCCGTCAGTCAAGACAACTTTCATTTCAATTCCAAGAACATTGCTTATCTCAAGGAACTTCTTCTTTAGTGAAAATGCCTGTTTTTTTGTGTTGAACTTGGATCCTCTCCCATACGGGATATCAATCAGGATATGAGTTGCACCCACGGCTTTTTTCTTTGCCATTATTGAAGCCAGCAAAAGCCCTTCAGGATCAAGGCTGAGAGGATGCCTGACCTTTATCATTTTATCATCAGCAGAAGCCAGATCAACAGCGCCCCCCCATACCATGCACCCATTTGTTTTCTGAACTATTCTTTTAATTTCCTTGACATCAAAGCTCACGCTGGCCAGGGCTTCCATCGTATCGGAAGTTCCAGCAGGGCTCGAGATCGCTCTTGAGCTTGTCTTTGGGATTATTATCCCTAATGACGCAATTATAGGGACAACAATCATCGTAGTTCTGTTGCCGCTGATCCCACCAGAACAGTGCTTGTCCACTATTATGTCTCTCCTGAGATTTAATCTTGATCCGCTTCTGACAATTGCATCAGTAAGGTCCTCTATTTCCCTCATGTTCAGCCCCTGACTGTAGCACGCAGAGACAAAGTAAGTCAATTCAACCTCGTTCAGATTGTTGGCATTTATATCCCTGACGATTTCAAACAATTCTTTCTTGCTTAGCCTCTTGCCCTCCAACTTTTTTCTGATAAAGCCAAGGCTCTTCAGCCTCTTTGCAAGGGTAACATCAACATCGCCTTTCTCCGTGTTCAGGTAATTCAGAACCTCGTCAAAGAGCCCGATTTCCCCTTTCTTGATTCTTCCATCGTCAGAGATGTCAACAACTGAAATTATTTTCTTGCCATTCTTTCTTATGAGAATCCTGTCTCCCGGTTTGATGTCTCTATCATCGGCATCATGGTGGTTCATAACAGAGACAAACGGGCCACCAGTTACAAAGCTCAAATTTTTAATTTTTAATTTCATTGTTCTTGACAAAATACTTCAGTAGCGTTATGAGCATGGCGAGTATAAACGGTCCGAATATAATTCCTACAATCCCAAAGAACTTCAAGCCCCCAAAAACTCCCAGAATGACAAGAACAGGATGCAGTTTGGCTTTTTTACCTATCAATTTGGGCATCAAAAGAGTTTCAGGCAGTGTAAGGACAATAGTTCCATAAATAATCAGCCCGATCCCAGAAACATAATCTCCATTTGAAATGTTAATCAGCGAGATGGGCAACCATATGAATATGCTCCCAAATACAGGCAGTATTACAAGAATCATCGTCAAAAATCCAAGCAGTACAGGATTGCCCACATTGAAGACATAAAATCCAACGGATGACAGGATGCCTATTATAATCCCAGTCAATATTAAGCCATAGGCAACTCCGTATGAAACTGTTTTAAACTCCTTGAACAGTAGCTCTGTCTTTTTCTCATCAAGGGGGACTATCTCCTTGACGCTCAGCATTATTTTATCTCCCTCAATCAGGAGATAGAACAGGACGAACAGTGAAACAAAAATGCTCAAAAATTTACCTGGCAGGCTCAGCAGGAAATCAGATGCAGCATTTCCCAGGTCAAGAAGCACATTTTTTATTCCTTCACTTATTGCGGGATTCAAATCAAGCCTCCATGTGTTGATGCTTCCATAGACCTTTAACACTTCCTTTATGAGAAGGTTGGAAAAAAATACTACTGGCAGCACAGTAACAACTACTATCAGTGCTATAACTATCAGGGCGGAAATGTACCTGTTCTTCAGGAATTTTTTTAGGAACCTGTAAAGCGGATAAAAAAAGAAGACAAGGATAATGCTGTAGAGGATTGATATTATAAAATCCTTAATAATGAAAAAGGCTAGAACAACAATTACCAGAAATAGGGCTATAAAAAAATAGCTTGAGTAACTATTATGTTTTAATTTCATTGTTATAGAATATAAATCGGAAATTTATAAAGTTATCTGACTCTTTTTAAATCTGTAGAACTATAGGAAAGGTTTTCCAATTTTAACATTAAAAACAAAAATTTTTAAACTATTCACATAGATAAGGGCATATGCAGTAGTAGTTCAGTGGTAGAACGCAAGCTTGCCAAGCTTGTAACCCGGGTTCGAGCCCCGGCTATTGCATTCCAAACAAGTCCTCTGGATAGTCAAACCTGCACGAGATGCAAATTTCATCAGGCAGCCATTCAGGGCTTTTGTCATCACAGAAAATATTTCCAAGGTTATTGTTTCCAGGATTGAGGATAGAAATGTCAGAGCCGGAATTCCCACACAGCCTCATGTCATTTATTTCATTATCTTCAGAATGCACCATTAAAAGGCCGTTTCCACTGTTGCCATTCACGTAATTTCCATGAAGAACGTTTGAATCCGAGAAAGACAGCTTCAAGCCATAGAGGCCACGGTTGGAATCAATGCTATTGTTAATGAATTCATTGTAATAAGAGGTTATCAGGTAAACTCCTCCTCCATTGTATCTGAAATCGTTCTCACTCACCGAATTATAATTGGAATTCCACATAAAAACAGGATTCATATTATTTTCATTTACAGTATTGTCCCTCAGCTCATTTCCATCAGAAGAAAAAACATAAATCCCATAATAGTTGTAAGATATAACATTATTTGCAATAACCACCATATTTGCATTATTGAGTTTTATTCCGTTGTAAAAATTTCTTATGTTGCAGTTTTGTATGACTATCCCTTCTGCATTTCCAATGTAGATGCCACTGTATCCCTCGCCATAAAAGTATCCATCGATAGTATGCCCCTGGCAGTCAAGGCGGACATTATCCGCTCCAATCAGAATTCCATACTCCTGCGAATCACATGAAAGGTCCCCTTCAAGAACGGCCTCTACATTGTCTTCATCAATAGCAATATTGCATTCATCTATTATTATCTCATCGAGTTCATGATAATCTTCACCATTTACAGGGGCAATCAAAACGAGCAGAACCAAGAGCAACTTAAAGTTCATATTAAGAAGCGAGCATTGTTATATATAAAATTATCTAAATCACAACCAGAACTGCACCAAGCACAATCAGAACTACCCCCCCAAGAGTCTTGATGCTGAATTTCTCTCCAAGAAACATCAGGGAAAATATCATTACGAAAACAACGCTTAATCTGTCAAGTGAGGCAACCTTTGTGGCATCTCCGCTCCTCAAAGCCAAAAAATAAAACAGCCATGACAATGCGCCTGCAGCGCCTGCAAGGACTATAAAGGCGTAATCAATGAACTTAAGCTGGGACACAAGAGCAAATTTCTTCTGGAATAGTATGACAACGATAAGGAACATAAACATCACAAATGCCCTTATAGTGGTTGCCAGATTTGCATCAACGTTCTTCAGCCCGATCTTTCCAAAGACTGCGACTAAGCCTGCAAATACTGCAGCTAGCAGGGCATAAATAATCCACTGGGAAGCCATAAATCAACTTAGGGTTAGTTTTTTATATAAATCTTTTTAATACATTTAAACAATGGAAAAAAGATGCAGCTGGGTCGGAAGCAATCCTTTGATGATAAATTACCATGACAACGAGTGGGGGAAGCCAGAGCACAATGACAGAAAATTGTTCGAGTACCTTGTTTTGGATACCTTCCAGGCGGGGCTGAGCTGGCAGATAGTGATTAATAAAAGGGAGAATTTCAGAAAGGCATTTGATAACTTTGATCCTGTTAAGATTTCAAAATATAATGAAAAAAATTTTGAAAAGCTGATAAACAATTCAGGAATTATTAGAAATAAATTAAAAATTAAAGGGGTAATAGTTAATGCAAAAAAGTTTTTGGAAGTTCAAAAAGAATTCAAATCATTCAGCAAATATATTTGGCAGTTTACAAATCATAAAACAATAAAAAATAAATTCAAAAGATTAAATGAGCTTCCTGCTAAAACAAAAGAGGCGGAAAGGATGAGCAAGGATATGAAAAAAAGAGGATTTAAGTTCGTCGGACCAACAATATGCTATGCATTCATGCAGGCGGTTGGAATGGTTAACGACCATACAACAAATTGCTTTAGGTATAAAGAAGTGTAATATGAAGGCAGCAGTCTTATTTTCAGGTGGAAAGGATTCATGTTTTTCTCTCCATAAAGAAAGGAACAATTATGAAATAGTTTGTTTGATATCATTGTTTCCAGAAAAATCAGATTCCTACATGTTTCATTTTCCAAATGTAAAATTCATAAAGTATCAGGCAAAAGCATTGAATCTTCCATTAATAATTCAAAAAACAAAAGCAGAAAAGGAAAAAGAACTAAAAGACTTAGAAATAGCAATTAAAAAAGCAATTAAAGAATATAAAATTGAAGCTTTAATTTCCGGTGCCTTGGCATCTTCATATCAAAAAACAAGAATAGATGATTTATGTAAAAAATTAAAAATAAAATCAATAGCCCCATTATGGCATATTAATCCTGAAAATTATCTTAAAGAACTGATAAAAAACAAGTTTGATGTGATAATTACAGGAATAGCGGCAGATGGTTTAAATGAATCTTTCTTAGGAAGAAAGATAGATGAAAAATTAATTCAGGATTTAAAGAAATTAAAAATTCATATGGGTTTTGAAGGCGGAGAGGCAGAGACTTTTGTTTTGAACTGTCCTTTATTCAATAAAAGAATAGAAATTCTAAAATCAGAGAAAATAATGGAAAATGATTGCACTGGAAGGTTGGAAATTAAAAAGATAAAATTAATCTGACTAATTCAGAAGTATTACAAATTTTAACCCCAGATTGCTTTCTAAAAGATTTTTCTTCAGACCAAATCATTGCATTAAATGCAAGCGCAACAGCAAAATATGCCTCATTTTTAGTGTGTGGAGACAAAATTTTGGCTTTAGATTTTACATCAAGAGAAATATCTCCTGATGGAATTAATTTTATCTTTTCTTTAATAAAGGACAATGCTTCCTCCAATTCTAAAACAGAAATTTTTCCTTTCTCGATAATCTCTGTTTTATGCTTTTCAAATTCTTCAAATAAGAACTCTGGAGCCAACAAACTAATTTTATCTGAAAAGAAAATTTCTAAAGTTTTGCCTCTACCAACCAAAGCCCCAAATAAAATATTGGCATCTACAACTAAGAACATTTAGTAAGATCTCATAAACTTTTCAGAAACATCTTTATTTATTTTATCAGACAAGTTTTTTATATCTTTTTCAGATAATTTAATTTTGGATGAAAACTTTTTAAGTATTTCCAATTTAACAATTTTATCCTTAAACGCTTGCCTAGCCACTTCAGACCAATTCATCTCTGAAAATTTATCCATTTCTTTTTTAATTTCATTTGGGACTGATAATGTTATATTCACCATTTTGTTTCCTCCACATATATTATGTGTATTATGTGTATATAAATTTTTCTATCTCAAGATAAAAATTTAACCCTTAGGTAACGATTTACATCTTTATACCAAACACCATAATCTAAATCATCCATTAAAGCTAATTTGAGTTTATAGCAGTCAGCAAAATTTGCATATGCCAAGAATCCTTCAACAGAATCTCTTAACTTGTCATAATTATTTACTTTATCTATTTTTAATTTTATTTTATTTATATTCCTCCTTCTTAATAAAATATGTTTTAGAAATACTCTAAATCCAAGGAAATCACTCCCGCAATATAATGATTTAATTTTTGTTTTGTCAGAATGAAGTTCTAATTTGAGATTATTTATAAGAAATTCCTGAATTTTAATTTTACAATTATCAAGAAAATTCTTGTCTCTATGAAAAATTACAAAATCATCAACATATCTTATGTAATACTTTATTTTTAACTTGTGTTTTATATAGTAATCTAAGTCGTTTAGATAAACATTGCCAAAAAATTGCGAAGTATAATTTCCTAAAGGAATTCCTTTTCCAAAATCTATTTCTAAAGGAAAGTTTTTCAATATCTAATAATATTTATTAGAATATTGTGATTCATTTCTTGAAAATAATGTTTGATGTCCGCCTTCAAAACATAACCTTTAACCAATCTTAACTCTTTATCTTTAATTCTCTTATAAAATACCAGTTTTCCATTCTTTGTTATTTTATTTTGGAATTTTATGAATCTTTTTACCGCTTTATGCGCTCCCTTATTCTTTCTTGATGCATAAGAGTCATAAATAAAGGTTTTATCAAATATTGGCTCTAAAATGTTTATTAAAGCGTGATGGATTATTCTGTCTCTGAAATGTGATTTTGATATCTTCCTTGTTTTTGGATCTCTTAGAATAAATGTCTTTAATGGCTTTGGCGAATAAGAATGCAATAATAATTCTGTTCTTAATAGTTTTAGATTATTTATTAAATCTTTTTCAAATTCAATTACATAAGCTTTTTTTGTTTTTCCTTTTCTTGCTTTTTGATAAGCAAGAAATAAGTTTGAATAAGAGCATAATTCATCGTACATTTTCAAAAATCTTGATGAAAGGGCTATTCCGAGACCCTCAGTCTCGTTTCTGTTTGGAAATTTCGAGCTGGAGGGATTCCTATTGCAGTTCAAGTTGGCCCTGTCAGAGCCGGCATTGAGCCTGGCAACTGAAATAGCACATCCATTATAAGAGTCACCGCCACTTCAGATTTCTGTTGTGGTTGAATTTCATGAACAGAATAAATTCTGTTACTATGAATGTGCGTGTAACCCTTTCATCAAGGGTAAAGTTAAGAAAATTAATTCAAATAAAAAGTTTTGCTTTTGGAAAATTATTTCCTATGGAAAAATTTTGCGACCCCAAGACTCTCAACCGAGCTGGAGGGACTCCTATCGCAGTCCAAGTAGGCCCTGACAGAGCCGGCATCGAGCCCGGCAACTCTTTCATCAAATTCCTCGGGAAGTGAATTAACTCTAGAAATATAGGCATTACCACCAGTTAGCCAAATATAGACTGAATTTATTTCACTGGCATTTTGCTGTGTATCGAGAAGCGCTTGAAGTGGTCTTTCTACATTTGTTGTACTAACGTCATTCAGATATCCAC
>JAGVZK010000027.1 GCA_018302685.1 Candidatus Woesearchaeota archaeon
CATCATCCTATCTATTCCAATACCAACGCCACTAGTAGGAGGCATCCCCATTTCTATAGCTTCAACAAAATCCTCATCCATAGGATTTGCCTCATCATCCCCCCCTCTAAGTTGTTTAGCCTGGTCTTCCAACAATTTTCTTTGAAGTACGGGATCATTCAATTCAGAATAGGCATTTGACAATTCAAATCCACATATAAATAATTCAAATCTTTCAATTAAAGAATCATCTTTTCTACTAACTTTGCATAAAGGAGTAGTTTCTCTAGGATGTTCTATAATAAAAGTAGGTTGTATTAGTTTATCCTCAACTAATTCTTCAAATAATAATTGAATAGCAATTCCTCTTGAAAATTTATCATATTCTATTTTCAATCCATCTAATCTCCCTTTCAACTCATTGTCTTTCAAACTATCAACATCAATTTTTCCATATTTTTTTATTGCATCTTTCATAGGCAAAACTTGAAATGGTTTTGAAAAATCAACTTCATGATTTCTAAATTTTATTTTATAAGTTCCATTAATTTCTTTACAACCTTGCCTAAATAAATCCTCAACAATTTTCATCATATCATTATAATCTGCATAAGCTTCATAAAATTCTATCATAGTAAACTCAGGATTATGAGTTGAATCAATACTTTCGTTCCTAAAATCTTTAGAGAACTCATAAACTCTTTCAAAACCACCAACAATTAATCTTTTGAGATAAAGTTCGTTCGAAACTCTCATATAAACATCCATCTTTAAATCATTAAGATGAGACTTAAACGGACGTGCGGCAGCGCCCCCATAAATAGGCTGCATAATTGGTGTTTCAACCTCAATATAATTTCTTTTATTAAGATAATTTCTAATAAAATTTATTAATTTAAATCTTTTAATAAAAATTTCTTTAACTTTTGGATTTGAGATTAAGTCTAAGTATCTTTTTCTATATCTTAATTCAGGATCTTTCAAACCATGCCATTTTTCCGCTAAAGGTCTTATACTTTTAGATAACAATTCAATTTTTTTAGCCCAAACTGAAACTTCCCCAGCCTTTGTACTGAACACAACACCTTCAACACCCACAAAATCTCCCAAATCAAATTTTTTGAATAAATTATAAGAATCTTCTCTAACATCATCTTTTCTTACATAAATTTGAATTTTGCCTTTTTCATCCTGAATATCAATAAAACTTGCTTTCCCCATTATTCTAGAAGAAACTATCCTCCCTGCAATTGAAACTTTAGTATCTGCTTTCTCTTCTTTTTTCAATTTGCTAAAATTCTCAATAATATCTAAAGAACTATTTTTTTTATCAAATTTATAAGGATATGGATTAATTCCTCTTTTTCTCATGTCATCAATTTTATCAATTCTTTGTTTAATAAGCTGATTATCAGTTTCCATAAGTAAATTTAATAATTTAATAATTTATATTCTTTACTGATTTCTTAAATAACAAATAATTTATAAATTTAAGAAAATAGCTTGAAATGTGGGATCAAAAATTTTAGATGAATGTATGGCTAAGTATGGGGAGTTCTTTGAAAAGAATAAGATAAATTTGGAAGTGGATAATATACTAAATGGAAGATCATTTTTCAGGAAATCAAACTACAAAAAAGTTTTAGACGATATTTATTTTTATTTGGTGATATTAAATGATGGGAATTCATATGGTTTCTCATACTACAATAAAACAAAAAAAGAAACAAGCCCAATAAAATATATAAATAAAAATCCAATAAAGACAATTAATAAATTAAAAAATTTACCATTAAAAGTTGCAATGTTAGATTCTATTGCAGGTAAGTATAATGAGATTAATAAAATAAAACCAAATTATAGGATATATTATAAAGGTGACATGAAAAAAAGATATTGACTCTTTATAGCGAGCCACATCCACAGCATGGCTAAGGAGGATGGTTTGTAGTAACTGGAAGTGTCGAGGAAAATGAGGATAAGAAGGTCATATTAAATGAAGAGCATTCAAAATATGAATGGTTGGATATTGATAAATTTATTGAGATAATTAAATGGGGGGATAATAAAGAACTTTTAGGAAAAGTATTAAAAAAAAGCCTTAAATAAAAAAATTTAATCAGGAGTTAAAATAAGCTCTGTTTCATAGTGAGCTAAACAAATACCGGAAAACAAAACACTTATAAATTCCTATTATTGGTAAAACCAATCATGAGAGTCGAGAAGATCCACAATATGGGGAATCACCTTATTATCGACGGCGCTGATGTAGAGAGCGGGCTTTTGGATGACAAGAGGCTCATCAAAAATTTCCTCAAAGAGCTGCCCTCTATTGTAGATATGCACACACTCACGCGGCCAAAGGTCATTAGGGCGAAACCTAAGAAATGGGACACAGGGGGTGTAACAGGTTTCATAATTTTAAGCGAGAGCAATGTCTCAATTCACACTTACCCTCAAGAGGGGAAATTCTATCTCGATTTGTTTTCATGCAAGGAATTTGATGTTGAGAAAGCGGTTGGGTACATCAAGGGCAAATTCAATTTGAAAAATTTCAGCCAGAGGCTCCTGAAAAGAGGGGACTATGAGAAAGAAATATAAATTCCAGTCTGTTTCTGTTTCATTATGCAGAATAAGAGCTATGAGGGGATGCACTGGTCTGACCAGACTGCAAGAAGAATTGTTCAAGAAAAGGGAGACAAGGATAAGTACGTTCTCGCCGCTGGAATAACACCTTCAGGGGTTGTTCACGTAGGAAACTTCCGTGAGATTATAACCGTTGATATCATAGCAAGAGCCCTGAAGAAATTGGGAAAGAAAGTCAGGTTCATTTATTCGTGGGATGACTACGATGTTTTCAGAAAAGTTCCAAAAGGATTTCCAAAGCAGGAGGAATTGGCAAGGGAATTGAGAAAGCCAATCGTTGACATTTTTGATCCCTATGGCAGAGAGAAAAATTATGCAAGGCATAATGAATCAGAAGTTGAAAAAGTGCTCCCTCTTTTAGGGATTGCCCCGGAATTCATCTATCAGAATGAAATGTACAGAAAGTGCAAATATAAGGAAGGAATGAAAACGGCCTTGGAAAATACTGGAAGGATAAGGAAAATCCTTGACAAATACAGGGCTGAAGATTTTAAGGAAGACTGGATGCCGGTAACCCTGTTCGATTCCGATACTGGAACGGATGAAATTTCAGAGATCAAGTACCTAGGAGGGTATAAGATTTCCTACAAGGACAGGGAGGGCAGGTTAAAGGAGTTTGATTTTTCCAAAGATGGAAGAAGCAAGTTGTTGTGGAGAGTTGACTGGCCAATGAGGTGGGCTTATGAGAAAGTTGATTTTGAGCCTGGGGGAAAGGACCATTCAAGCGCAGGAGGGAGCTATGACACAGCGAGGGAGATTGTAAAAATCTACAACTGGACTGCACCTTCGTATCTGATGTATGACTTCATAAGAGTGAAGGGAGCCGGCGGGAAAATATCGAGCTCGCTTGGGAACGTAATCACGCCCAGGGAAATTCTGGAAATTTATACTCCTGAAGTTGCAAGATTTTTGTTTGCCGGAACTAGGCCAGGAACAGAATTTGCAATAAGCTTTGATATGGATGTTGTCAAGATATATGAGGATTATGACAAGATTGAGAGGATTTGCTTTGGAACTGAGGAAGCCAATGAAAGGGAAAAGGAGAATGCAAAGGTCATTTACGAGCTTAGCTGCATAGGAAAGGCTCCTGTTAAAATACCAATTCAGTTCGGCTTTAGGCATCTTGTTGCACTGGTGCAGATTTATAATCTTAGCAAAATTAAAGATTACTACAAGATCAGGAGCAAGGATGATAACCTGAGATTGAAGGCAAGGGTTGAATGTGCAAAAAACTGGCTTGAAAAATATGCTCCGGATTGCATGAAATTTAAAGTGAATGAATCAGTTGATGTCCAGCTCAGTGAAAAACAGAAAAAATTAGTTGTGACATTAAAAGAAAGGCTTGAAAAAAACAAGTACACGCAGGAGAGCCTGCATAATGAATTCTATAAAATCATCAAAGAACATAAGATTGACACGAAGGACTTCTTTGAATTGTTTTACAATCTAATAATCAGCAAGGAGAGAGGCCCCAAGCTGTCAACTTTGATATTAGAAGTTGGAGTCAAGAAAATAATCAGGCTGTTTGAGCAGGCAGTTTAACCTCTGCAATGATGTTCCTGCTGTAGCTCTCGATTATGAATTTTAGCCCTCTTGAATTCTCAGGAACTGCATATGACAGTTTACCTGATGCTGACCTTCCGGACTGTATGCCGACGCTGTCAAAATAAGGGCTTAGCTCATAGCTTGACACATCGTATTCGTAGCTGTATCCGTTTTCGTCTGTTATCTTTGTAAGGAATGGATTGAAATCAAATGTTATCTGCCCGGAATTCTTTACTGTAATGTCCAGAATAAGATATGTGTATCCTTTTTCCGCCTCTGCCTCAGCGCTGTAAAAACTTATGTCCTTTGACTTTTCAACAGAGTTTATAACAACCTGCAACTGTCCAATTTGAGGCTCTTCCGCAATTGTCTTTCCCGTGTATGAATTGCTCTCTTTACATCCGGAAATAACCAGAAGCCCTACCAGAAGTGCTATCATCACGCCTTTTTTCATTGCTATTTCAATGATTCTGCTGTTTATAATAGTTTTGGGATAACACAGTATAATTATACTCTTTTATATTTATCTTACTTGTTAGTGGTAACCAATAGAAAGTTTTATAAATTCAAATTTTATTTAAATTTATTGGTCATGTTAGGCCGGACAGAAATTCTTTTAATGAAATAAATCAATATTTAAGTAAGAATGGACAAGGAAATGTTATTACTATAAATGATCCAAAACAATGGATTATTTTAAACGAGCAATCCCTGATTTCAACAGATAAATTCTTTCATAATAACAACTGGTTTGACATGCATAGATTACTGCAGTTAGGTAATCGATTCATGCCAACATTATTGGAATCAAATCAATTTGATCAACTAGTTTACAACGGAATAGATAAAAAGCATTTCAAAGTGCATTATTCAGACGGAACACAAGTTCCCATTGAGGAACTCAGAAGAATATTCAATGAAAGATATGAAGTAAGAAGTCCTTGGAGAGCAGAGTATCTTGATGTGGATAAAAGACCCAAATAAGCATGGGCTTCCAAAATCAAATATATCTAGGGGGAGTTTATATTATATGTGTCCAGAAGATGAAAAAGTTGCCGGGCTCGATGCCGAATTTGCCGGGTTCGGCCTGTATTGCAATTGGTTTCCCTCCGGCTCGTATGGGGGTCTCGGGGCGCGTGCGAAAATTTTGAGAACTAATTAATTTTATTTTGTATGGAACTCTACAACATCGTCATCAGATAATTTATGATTCAATCCGACTCTTGAGCCGTCATGCTTCGCAGATGCCCCCCATATTCTTGCGTAATCAAATTTTTTTACAAAATCCTTATGGACTTCAAAACCCAAATCCCGGATTGTTGAACCTCTGTTCATTGCTATCGGAGGGAAATCCTTACTTTTACCTGGCTGTTTTGTATAAACCTTAATCAATCCAAGATTATTCCAAATATCTTTTTTTAGAGTTTCTACATCGCCATCATAAATTATGAATCTTTTATTGATGTCATTTGACTTAAGCTCTTTTTTGATAAGCTCCAATTCATCTTTCTTATTCAAGGTTATCACCATTAAATCCGACTCCCTTATTATTGACATGAAAAATAATCCATGTTTTGTTCCATTGTATTTTTTTATTATTGCCGGAATTTCCACAATCTGAATTTTTATTCCTTCGTAATCCATCATCCCTATCTCCGGAAATTTTGTTGTAAATTCAACTTCAGAAATTAATGGCTTTGCATTTGTCAGTCTTGATAATAATGTTGATTTTCCGGTATTTGTTGGTCCAATTATTGATACCCTTGCAGCGCCCTCTTTTTTTACCGAAAGAAATGAAGAGCCTTTTTTCGTTGATTTTTCTTTTTGAGCTAAACCTTTATATTTTTTTATCTTTTCTTTAATCCATTGAACTAATTTTTCACTTGATTTATGTTTTGGAACTTTTGCATGCATTTTTTGTAATGCCTTTAATTTATCAGAAATTGAGCTAGCCTCTTGATATTCTTTTTCTGCTAGTTGATATTCATATGTTGCATTAACTGGCATCTTTTATACCCCAAACATATTTTTTACCCTTTCTTGTTTTACTTAATTTGCCCTCTTTTTCTAGTTTATTTAAATGATTTGTTATTACATCTGTGCCAATGTTTACATAAAATTGTAATTCTGTTGTCGTGATTTTATTTGACTTTTTTATTAGATCATATAGTCTTTTTTTCATGTATCCTTTACCTGATCCTCCTTTGTTGACATAATCATTAGATCTATTTATGTTAAATTTTATACATTTGTTTTTGTGATTATCTAATAAATGTCCCGCTAATTCATAAATTTCTTTTAGTTTTGGAGTTTTTATTCTGAAACAATGTTGGGGTGTTGCTTTTTCTCCTTTTTTGATATTATAATCAATTTTAACATTTGATAATTTATCTTGAGTTGACCATTTATGGAAATTTGCAATTTTTAGCATGTACTCTAAAAAATCTTTATATTTTTCACTCATTGTTAAATCAAGCCTACCCGTTTGACATCCCCTAAACTCTAGGTCAAAACTGACTATCATTGCTCCTGCTGCCAGGTATTTGTTTTTTAGTAATAAATTGTATTTAGATTTAGTTTTTATTAGCTTTTCAATTTCTTGTAACTGTTTAGCTCACTATGAAACAGAGCTTATTTTAACTCCTGATTAAATTTTTTTATTAAAATAGAGTTTAAATTTACCTTCTTTTTGAGGTAGCTAAACAGTTACAGGGCATATATTTTAGGGAATAGAAAATATTAAATACTAAGCTAGAATTTTAAATTTTTATGAGGAAGAATGCCATGAAAAAAGCTGGTGGTTGGGCTGCTATTATTTCTATTGCTTCAGGGATCATCAATGTCATATTATCTTTATTCAGATCAAGTCCTGTTGGTGCTTCTGAAAATCCGGAGGCTTTTCCATGGATGGCTACACTTTTGATTATGTTTGGAGTCTTTATTGTAGTATTTTTAGTTTTATTTATGTATTATTCTATCATTAAGAAAAAAATAGAAGAAATTCCTAATCCATGAGACCAATCCTGCCAAGTTTAAAGGAAAGAAACCGCTATATTGTGTATGAAGTAAAGGAAAGAAAAGGATTTGACCTTGTTAAGTCAAAGATTGAGGACTCTATATCCAAGTTTTTTGGGGATTTTGAATCCGCAAAAGCAAATATTTTAATACTAGATGATTTTAAGGATAACAAAGGCATAATAAAGACAAACGCAAAGTATGTTGACAAGGTGAAGGTTGCCTTAATGCTTATGAAAGACCCTGTTGTTGAAGCCGTGGGCGTTTCAGGGACGATAAAAAAAGCAAGGTTAAATTTTATGGGAGGGTGAAAAATGGAATCTATGCAACATCAGATGATGGGTTATGATAGAACTTCAACAATGTTCAGTCCTGACGGAAGGCTATTGCAGGTTGAGTATGCAAAGAAAACGGTAAGGCAGGGAACAACAGCCATAGGAATGGCATGCAAGGACGGCGTTTTATTAATTGCCGATAAGAGGTTCAGCGATCCTCTTGTTATCTCTGACAGCATTGAGAAGGTGAGCCCTATTGATGATCACATCCAGGCTACTGGATCAGGAATACTCTCTGATGCAAGGATACTTATTGATTATGCAAGGACGTTTGCTCAGAAGCACAGGGTTACATATGATAGCCCTGTTGATGTTTTGAGCGTTGTAAAGAGCCTGTGCGACATCAAGCAGAGCTATACCCAGTTTGGCGGCGCAAGGCCATTTGGCGTTTCGCTCCTTGTTGCCGGCGTGAATGACAGCAATGATCTTTATGTCACCGATCCCACAGGAATATTCTTCCAATACAAGGCGACAGCAATTGGCGAGATGGAAGATGAGATCAAGGATATTCTTAACAAGGAGTACAAGGACAGCATAGACCTGAATAGTGGAATTAAGCTTGGACTTAAAGCAATGAGAAAAGTTCAGGGCAAGAATTTTGACATTACAAGGCTAGACGTGGGCGTCATAAACAACACTGACATGAAATTCAGAAAGCTGAGCGTCAGTGACTTGAACAAGATAAAGTAAAAATTTTATAGTGTAAAATAAAATGGTGGATGTTGACAAGGCCGTTGTTGCCAAGATTAGAAAGGGTGAGAATCATTTTGAAATTCTTGTGGACTGCGAGGGGGCCCTTGATTTCAGAAGAGGAAAGGAAGTAAGCCTTGATGATGTTCTGGCGACTGAGGATATTTTTAAAGATATCAAAAAAGGAGAAAAGGCTTCCGATTTGAAAAAGTTCTTTGGCACGGAGGATGTCAGGAAAATTGCTGAGATAATAATCAAAGAGGGAGAGGTGCAATTAACTGCCGAGTACAAGAGCAAGCTGAGAGAAGAAAAAAGAAGAAGGCTCGTCAGTATTATTTCAAAGGGATGCATAAACCCGGATACCGGCGCTCCCCACCCGCCCCAGAGGATTGAAAGCGCCATTGAAGAGGCCAAGGTGAAGATTGATGAATTTAAGTCTGCCGAGGAGCAGGTCAATGAGGTCATAACCAAACTAAGGGTTATTCTTCCACTGAAATATGAGATAAGAGAGGTTGCAATCAAGATTCCTTCAGCTCATGCGGGAAAGTCATATTCAGTGTTCCGGCAGTACGGAAAGGTCCTGAATGAAGAGTGGCAGAATGATGGCTCTCTTGTTGTTGTCATTGAAGTTCCTGCAGGGATTCAGGATGAACTGTTTGACAAGCTGAACTCAATTGCACACGGAGAAGTTGAAAGCAAGAT
>JAGVZK010000017.1 GCA_018302685.1 Candidatus Woesearchaeota archaeon
GCTGTGGCTACTTCTTTCATACTTTTTTGCATAAATCTCTCTAAGTTGTGTTTGATGTTCCATTTTTTTCTCCCAACGCAAAGTTTATTTAGAAGCAAAACTCTTGCTATACCAAGAGTCTTCAATAGCATAGCGTCAAATGCTATGCTATTTATTATCTTTTAAGAAATAAAAATTCATCGCAATTCATTCATTGGCTTAAAAGCCAAGGATTTCTTGCGGAAAGATTAACAATGCACTGAGGTGGGAACTGTTTAGCTTCTAAGGACAAGCCTTAGCAATTGTCCATAGAAGCTAAACAGTTATGTTTTAAGACACTTTATTCTGTTATCTTTTTATTATTACATTAAAATTTTTATAACAAATCCTTCTTTTGTATCTTTTACTTCATAACCTTTTTTTCTTATTAATTCTCTTAACTCATCTGATTTCTTCCAGTTTTGTTCTTCTCTGTATTTCTCTCTTTTTTTAATTAAATCAAGAATTTCTTTTGGAATTTTTTCCTCTTTAATTTCATTTAATTTTAAGCCTAAAACCTTATCAAATTCTAATGCCAGTTTATATTTTTCCTTACTTCCAAAATCACTCCTGAGAACTTTCCAGAGAACAGCCAATCCTTTGGGAATATTCAGATCATCATTAACATAGCTTAAAAATTCCTTCCTGTATTTCTCATCTGAACCTTTTGAATCATTTTTATTTCTCAAATCTAAAATTATATTCCTTAATTTATCATAAGACTTCTTTGCTGACTCCAACCCTTCTAGACTAAAATTCAATCTTTTTCGGTAATGTGTTGTCAGGCATAAATATCTAAAATTAAGTGCATCAAAACCTTTTTCCTCAAGTTCTGAAATTGTATAAAGCCCGCCTGTTGACTTTGAAACTTTTTTCCCGTTGAATGTCAAAAAAGCTGAATGCAACCAATACTTAACCCAGGGTTTCTTGCCGAAAGCAGTTTCAGACTGTGCAATCTCGTTTGTATGATGAACGGGAACATGATCCTCACCACCTGTATGAATATCAAACTGCTCCCCCAGATATTTTGAAGACATGGCAGAACATTCTATATGCCATCCTGGAAACCCAATCCCAGAATTTAAACCATATTTTTTTGGATCCCACTCCTGCTGCCTTATTCCTGGATTTTCTGAAAATTTCCACAATGCAAAGTCGGTCTTGTTTTTCTTTTCCTTAATATCAATTCTTTTTCCCTCTTCTAAATTTTTAATATTTAATTTTGCCAGCTTTCCATAATCACTTAATTTAGAAGTATCAAAATAAATTCCATCGGAGGTTCTGTAAGTAAAACCTTTCTTCTCCAAGATTTTTATCAAATCTATCTGCTCTTGGATGTTGCCTGTTGCCTTCGGCCAGAAATCAGGAGGAATAATATTTAATTTCTTTAAATCCTCCTTGAAAATTCCAAAATAATAATCTGTAATTTCTTTTGCAGTTCTTCCCTCTTCCTTTGCCGCCTTCTCTACCTTGTCATCTCCAGTATCCTCATCAGATGTTAAATGGCCTACATCAGTTACATTAATGACGTGCTTTAGTTTATAATTATTATACATCAAAACTCTCTTCAGCAAATCATTGAAGACATATGTCCTCATATTTCCTATATGTTGGTATGAATAAACGGCATGCCCTTAAAATCAATTTGGTCTTAAGTTTGGCCCGCAAGAGTACATACCAACAATTTTTGGATCTATGGGCTTGAATTCTTCTTTTTTTCTCGTTAATGTGTTGTAAAGGATTAAATTCATGAAATAAAAAGGAAAGAGTAATTTAAAAATTATTCTACTTTCACGAAAAATGAGTTGGATGCGTATGCCCCGCCATTGATGTTAATCTGGTAGCCGTAAAGCCCCTTATCCAGATTGTTTGCAACCTCTACCCCTACTGCAAACCCAACTTCCTCTCCTGTGTCTAATGTAGCCTGATTGGAAGGTATTGAAATCCTTATCTTGGGCCCGGCATCATTTTCATTTGATGCAGATACACTAATGGTAAAAATCTGTTGGACCGGATCCTCATTCACGACCCAAATATGGGAAACTGTAGAATCTCCCTGCTTGACGCTCAACTGTGAAGGCACTGTCAGCTTCTGATCATGAGTTGCAATTTGATTTATTGCATTTTCTGCATCCTCAAAAGCGTTATTTGCCAAATCCTCCACATTTCCAAATATCCCTCTTACAAACATAAGACCCAAAGATAACAAAACGACGCCTATTACAATTATTATAATTGTGTTCATAGAAAGTTCCAAAGCACCTTTTTTATTCATTCATTTCACCTCATACAATTTTCCATAAATCTCTTTCAATCTCAACATATTTGAGATTTACATTTCCTGAATTTGGATATTCCAAATTTATCAAGATAAGGCAGAAGTTGCTTCCTTTATACAGCTCAATCTGCTGCAAAGTCTTTGTTGAAGGATCTCCAATCCTGAAATTCCCTCTGCTCACTGAGTTTATGGCATGCAAGACCTGATTATCCTTATCATTTCCATTCAACCATGACTGGCAGTCATCAATCTCAGCAAAAATATTAAGGTTCAAGTCTGAGCTCAATTCAAGACTCAAAACTGAATTCGGAGATTTCTCGATTCCCAAAACTTCAAATTCAGAATCAAGAAACACATTCTGATTCTCGGAGAGGGAAACTTCAGGCTCTTTGACTGCGAACCCTGTGTAACTCACAGATCCAACGTAGACGAGCACTGAGAATAAAAGAAAAATTCCCAGAACAGCTATGAACCTATGATAATTTACATGACGCGGGGATGGCGCTCTTGGCATATTATTCATTAAGGGAAGAAGATTTCCTATTTAATAAATGTTTTGGATGGGACGAGGGGGATTTGAACCCCCGGTAACACGATCTTCAGTCGTGTGCTTTCCCAGGCTAAGCTACCGTCCCATCAATGATTATGATAAAAAATTTGTTTTTATAAAGGTTTTGAGGACAATTAAGAATTATTAACATAAAAACTATGCCTATTCATAAATTAGGGTTTATTGTTTTTATCTATTTTTCTAAAATTTCAGGCCTCTTATGGATATTAAGGAATATACGTCCCAGAAGGGGCTCGAACCCTCAACCTCACGGTCTCTGTCAATTGGTAACAGCTTCACAATCGGGTCAATTTCTCAACGAGATTCGTGTGCTCTAACCAATTGAGCTACCGGGACGTACGTAATAAAGTCATAGAAATACCTTAAAAAACTTTTTATTTGTATTTTCTAATCCCAAAGCCCCGGACACCATTCAGTTTTATGGACTAATTCCAATTCCTCATAAATTCCCTCAATCCCGTCATATATTTTGGCCTCTTCCAGAGAGACCAACTTGTAATCCAACAATTCATCGTTCAATGATATTCTCTTCCAAAATCATTGGAATAAAGTCTTATTATCAGGTGTGGGGGCTGATAGAATGTATAAAACTTTACAAATTCCAAAGATAATTTAACTCTTCAATGAATTTATCGGCAATTTTCTTATCGTAGATTATAAGGACATTCTCATCATTCTTTGAATTTCCGGATGATGTCGGGTTATAGCTCCCGGAAACTACGATGTCATCAACTATAAACACCTTATGATGCATAAAATTCGGATTTTTATCCGTGATCACATCCAGCCCTTTCATTTTTCCTAATTCTGAATATTTGGAACTTGACTGAAAATTCTCAAAGATTCCCTTCACATCCAATTGATCAGATTTCTCAATTATCAGGTTTCCTATCTTGTCTGACGTGAATGAAAAAGTCATAAAATAAACTCTGCTCCTGGCTCTGGCAATTGTGTCATAAACATGCTGCTCGCAGTTGTCCTCTGGGCAGAAATAATTCTCAACAAGAATTTCGTTATTAAGAATCACTTTTGGATTTTCCACATTTGAATCCCTTCCGAACTCATTTCTCATAAAGCTCTGAAACTCCTCTTCGTAGTTTTCGGCGAGAACTTTCGAATTTACCACAATGAGATTGTTATTGTTTTTTGAGTTTCCATTTATAGTTGGGTTGAAAGAGCCTGTTGATACTGTCCTATCATCGAATATGCAGAACTTGTTGTGCATAAGGACTTCTCTGTCATCCTTGTACAAATTGGAATAGTTAAACTCATCATAATTGTCATTGTCAACAACTATGACTGCGTTCTTGTCAATCAGTTTCTGCGTGAGATTTTCCAGATTCAGCTCAAAGAGAGCGCAGTGTATCTTTTCCGAACTTTCAACAAGATTTATCAGCTTTCCCTCACAGTCGTCTCTCGGACAAAAATAAACAGAAATATTCCCTCCTTCCACAGGAATATTCTCATATATCACCTCTCCAGTTATGTCGCTCTTAATATCCTCAATGTACGTGCATGATGTTAGAAAACTCAGTGACAAGATAATTATCAACCATTTCATTATCAATCTATGAAATCTTTATTTTTTATTTTTTCCGGCAGATATTTTTCCGAGATGAATGATATCCCTCTTGCACTGAGAGCCTGAATCTCTGCTTTGGATCCCAATTTTTTCATTGCAGCAAACTCCTTCTGCCATTCTTTGTTATCCTTAAACCATTCGTAATCAACCATCTGCTTCAGCCTTGTGATATCTTTTTCATTTAATTTAATCAAGTGCTTGCTCAATCCGTACTTGTCAATATCATCCGCCATTATCCCTAAGAATTTAACGCCTGATATTGCCATTTTTTCTGACATATGCGCTAAACTAATTGAGCCGTACTTAATAACAGAGTAAATATAAAAACCCCACGGATCAAAATCTGTCAATACATAAACTGGCAGCTTGAACTCCTCGCAAAGCCTCTGCAATAGTCTCCTTATTCCCCTTGTAGTCTGACCCTGTGATGTAACAAGGATGCAGTTCAGTTTCTCCCATACTCTGTCTTCGTGAAGCCTTTCCCAGATTGCCTGCTTCTCCATATAGACCACAAAATTAGCCTTGACTTCCTCAAATTTTATGTCTTCGACGTTTGATGGGATTGACCAGCCTCCGGAACCCAGCTTGGCCCAGTTTATGGCATCTCCCCTATCTAAGATTTTTACTTTACCGACGACAGAACCCATTTTATTTGCATTGACATAAAGCTGCTCCCTTGAAAATTCTGTTATCAGCTCAAGGTCCTCTATTGCCTTGTCAGTTTCTGTCTGTTCATCAACCAGATTGATCTTAGTATTCGGGATTGTCCTTTTTACCATATAAAAAACATCCCTGAGGCTTGCATGCTTCCCCTCTTCAAGCAGATTTTTGCAGATTGAAGCTACTTCAACAGTCTGAAGAAACTTTTTTGAGTGAGCCACATTGAAGAAGTATCTCTTGGAAATGCTGTCTCCAAGCTTCAATGTTTTTGATTTCTTGTCGTAGGAAACATTTGACAGGCCTCTTACTGGGAATTCCATATAGGGATTTTCCTTCTTCTCTAACTTATGAGTTACTTTTTTCCCAAGAAGCTTCAGTTCTTCCTTTGGTTTATTCTTCAATTTGTCCATTTTTCTCCAATTCAGGTATTCCTTTTTTTAATATAGCCAGAAGATTTGATTCTATTTCTTCTTTCTTGTCTCCGGTCAAGTTTGATAATGATGAAGCCAGTTCTGGGATATACTTTTCAAACAGGCCCGCCCTTTCCATCTGCTCTCTTGCCCTTACATTTTTTCTGATATAACCTCCAAGCCTCCTACCTACTTCCTGCAATGCCAACCTTATCTCTTTAGTTATTTCCGGGTAAGATGCTATTGCCTCTTTGCTTTCAGAGGTGAAAGGCACCCACACTGATGCTATGTGGATCAGGATAACTGCTGGCCCCAGAGGCAGCGCTCCCCTGCTTTGAGACATTCCATAATTTTTCCATGAAGTTGTTATTATTGATTTCGTTGTTGCACATGATGACTGCTCATACTGAAGGGGAACACGGTTTGCAAATCTCAAGACCCTGACCAAATCATCCTTCTCTATGCTCCCTCCGTATGCAATGCCTGCTTCAACAATGAACGGAAATCCTCGATAGACAGATGGAGGTCTGGTGGCTGCCGCGTAAAAATCAGCCTCGATTTCCTTCTTTAGACCTTTGAGGATCAAATCTTCCCCAATTGAAGTTACGGAATCTGTCGGAGGTGCAATTATCCTAACCTTCTTTACTGCATTGAACAAGTTTTCGGCCTCTTCCTTAGCTATCCTTGAAGGCTTTGACTTTTCATAGACTCCTGCCTTTTCACATATTTCCTTTGCGACATTAGCTGAGACCCTACAAAAATCATTCTGCAGGAAGGACTGGATTGTTGATGCCTTGGTGTCCTGAAGCATCTTTATCAGTATTCCAAGCTCTACGCCATAGGGATGCGGCTTGATTTCCTTCGGCTCTTTTGGAAGCTCATTGGTTACCCTCGGAAATTCCAACAGTTCTTTCTCTGGATTCTTATAAATCAGGTGAAGGTGCGGGTTCACTATTGCTGTTTGCTTCAGGTACTCATCTATCCCTTGTTTGCCCTTGAGATACTTGGCCTCGAGAATTATTTTAATCCTTGTCCCATGATCTTTTTCCCATCCATTAACTTCATCTTTTGTAACTTCCGGCTCGTTTTTTTTCGTATCTATGTGAAGCTCGTAGTAGTGGGAAGGCTTGTTATTTCCTGTCTTTGATGTTATTGATATCGGCTTTCCTGTAGTCAGCTGGCCGTACATTGCCGCCGCCGAGATTCCTATCCCTTGCTGCCCTCGGGAGCATCTCAGTCTGTGGAACTTGCTTCCGTACAATAATTTTCCGAATATTCTTGGTATTTGCTCCTTGACAATCCCCGGGCCATTATCTTCCACGACAACTTCAAACCTGTCGTTCTGGATATCATTGACCTCGACTTTAATCTCGGGAAGAATTCTCGCCTCTTCACAGGCATCCAAAGAATTATCCACAGCTTCCTTTATGGTTGTCAAGAGTGCTTTTCTTGGATTGTCAAAACCAAGCAGATGTTTGTTCTTTAGAAAAAATTCTGAAATTGAAATTTCCCTTTGATTTTTTGCCAGGTCTTCTGCTGTTACCTCTTTTTTCTGCATAATTTTAAAGAGAATTTAGTTCATTTATAAAGTTTTATATTATTTGTATTTTGATTTCTGTTTTTCTATGTATGCGTAAACATTCCCATGCTTTGAACCATGAAGAAGATTTGTTATCCCTTGTTTTGCAACCATCACATTTTCCACTTTTCCAATTATTGAAACTGTCTTGCCATAGACTTCAATGTCTGTGTTGGATATCTCCTCAATGTTTTCCCTTGCCCTGCCTCTTGTCCCTATTATCCTTGCTCTTATCCTGATCAGATCTTTCTTGCTCCTTGCAAAACTATCTATGCTTAAAACTTCAAGATTAAAATTCTCGTCCAGTAGCTTCAATGCTATCTCGGGATTAAATCCCCTTGCGATTGCCTTGACTATACTAAGACAATTGAAGCAGTTTACGGAATCCCCATCAATCATAACATCACCCATCTCAGAATTGACTGTGATTCTAGTCTGTGTCAGCCTTTCTATCTTTCTTTTTATGGCTCCTCTCGTTCCTAGGAGCATAGAAATTCTTTCCTTTGGAATCTTTAATTCTTCCATATTAAAAATTATCGGTTGAGACGTCCTTCATCAAACCTTTTTTCTTGAGAATCGGAAGGTGCACAGGTTTGTACTTGAATATTATGTCTCCCTTTTCATTGTCCAATTCCCATGGCTCGACCAGAACAATGTCATTCTCCCTTATCCACAGTTTTCTTTTCAGCCTTCCAGGAATCCTGCAGACTCTCGCCTTTCCATCAAAGCACTTAACCTTGGACCTGGAGCCCCCCAGCCTCTGCTCAACTACACCTAAAAACTCTCCGCCTCTTGGGAGCCTTACCCTTATGAATTCCTCTGATTCTTCTTCCGGCATACAATTAACAGAATAACATGTTTTTATAAACCTTTTTCTAACCTAAAGCAAACGGTCAACCGCCATACTCTCTTTGAAGTCATCCTATGAACTGTGAATAGTTTTCTGGAGAGTGTTATTTTCCCTCCAAATTTTTTTTTCAGCTGCTTTGAAATCTTCTGAGCTTCCTTTTGTGAAGTCACCAAGAAGTCAATGCCTGTCTTTATTCTTGTCTCCTTTGCAATCAGAATATTTGAATTATTCTCAATCAATCTCCTGAAGAAATCAATGACTTCCTCATTATAAGGCCTTATCTGTATTTTTGCCTCATAATAATTATCATTTGAGTAAATCATAGCACCAAAGCGAAAGGGATGTTTTTAATTCTTTTTATTCCCGCTTTCTGAATCAGATTATTTTTCAATGCAAAATTCACTGACTCCTCTCCGATTATGTTCAACAAAACACCCTCCTGAGCCAAGCCTATAATCTCCTTTTCAAACATGGGCTCGCCGAGGTAAAAACTCTTGGAGATTTTAATGGTGAAATCCTTCTCTTCAAACTCCTTTCCGATTAGATTTCCATCACACAAAGAAATTAATTTCCGGTCATTATGAATGTGCTCTTTCACAAATATCATATTTTGGATTTAACCGTGTATTTTGCCCCGCAAGCCTGGCATTTAATCTGCAGAAATCTATCTTCCTTTTTCAAAACAGTATCCGGCTTCCCGCATTCCTTGCAGATTACAAATTCCTTGGCATACTGCTCCACTTTTTGGTTAATCAAATTTGCAGGGATCTTCCTGTTAAGAATCAATCTCTGCGACTCAACATTTCCTGAAGTTGCCAATTCCCTGAGAAGATACTTCTGAAGCTGCGCCGGGTCCCTTCTGAATGCCTGGACGATCTTGGCGAAATTATTTATTATTGTCTTATTCCCTTGAAACAATCCCTGAACCTTTGGGATTTCAAACCTCTCTGAACTTGATTCAGTCTTCGGAAGCTCATTATAAGCCTTCTTCAGCAAATCTTCGTATTTCATCTTAGCAACCTGTATTTGTTTCCTACTTCAAATATCTGCCCCTCTTTTATAAGCTCTTCTATTTCCGAATTAATATTACTTCCTTTGAGAAAATTTGACAGCTCTTCCTTTGCTATGCCCTCTTTTGAATTTTCAATCATGTCTAGAATTTTTATCCTCAAACCAACATTGGAAACTTTGAGCTCCTTAATGTCAATTTTATCCTCGGTTATTTTTTCCCTTTTTGCTTCCGGCTTTCCATATTCCAATTCAAGCTCATTTGCCCTTATTACCTTCCAATTATTGTCCACTTTTTTTAAAATTTCTGGTTGAAGAAACAGTGTATTCGACCCAATATTTTGCCTTATCTTGGCTATGATTAAAAGAGTATCCCCTATTTCGGTTTTATCAATGATTTTCCTGTTTTCATTCCACGATTTTACTGAAATCTGAGATGAGCCATCATCTATTATTATTGAAGCATAATTTTCTGATTCATACTTGTTTATCACTGTTGCAACCAGATTTATTCTTGAAACCTGCTTATCCTGGAATTTAATATAATTTGATTCAAATTCCCCCATTGATTTCACGTATTCTGAGCCGTTTATGTCTGAAATCCAGAGCTTGTACGCAATATTCCTTGATACCATTGAATTTAAAATATAGAAATTTATATAAAACTAAGGAAAATAGTTTGATTTAACATTTATTTATATGGAAAAATGTTTCTTATCCCAAGACCTGATACAATGTGAAAGGATTCAAGTCGCAATCTAAGCTGTCCCCCAAGCAAACGTCGGTTCTAAGCCCGACAACCATCTCACCAGATTTGAGGTTTGAATCCCCCTTCTATGTCAAAAGGAACGCAAGTCAACCATTTATAAATTTTACTTTACTATTGTCGTTGACTATTACTAGTTTATAATTTAGAAATAAAACCTTTCTTTGGCTCAAACAATTCAGCTTCACGCTTCAGCCTTTCAATTGCTTCATCAACCTGATCCTCTGAAATGTTTTTCTTGCCTGCCTCTTCAAAGACAGCCTCTATTGGAATTGATTTTCCAAACTTACCTTCCAAATCCTTTATCATTTCCCTTATTGTTATTATTCTTCCTCTTTGCGATGCGGAAATTCCTGTTGAAATCCTGTCAATGTCTATTTTTCCGGTTTCAGGATCAATTCCAATCTGCATAAGACAATAAGTCAGCAGGTCTATTGCCCTTTGAGCATCTTGCTTCATAACTTTTTTTGACAACCTTAATTTTGCTGAAGCCTCCGCAAGCCTCACGAGAGCTTCAAGCTGCCTTGCACTTATTGGGATTGGCTTTATGTCCTCCTCCCCCTTTGAACCTTTATTCCTTAAATCAACATAAAATTTCTTTATTTCATTTATTGCAGCGTCAGTCAATTCAGGCTTGACATTCTGCTTTATGTATGCCATATATTTTTTCAAGAAACCGGACGATAGTTCGGGCTTTGCCAAATTAGAATCTTTCTGCGACTTAAGGACATGAGACGCAATTCTCTCATCCCTCTCCTTGTTTGGAATATCCCTCATTGGGAAAATCAAATCAAACCTATTTATCAATGGGGACGGCAAATCAATCTGAGAAGCTATTGAGGTGTATGGATCAAATCTTCCCATCTTCGGATTTGCGGCAGCCAATACAGTAGTTTTAGCGCTTAGTGTAGCCTGTATATTTGCCTTGCTTATTGACACCTGCTGCTGCTCCAGAGCTTCATGCATTGCGGACCTATCTTCTGGAGTCATCTTATCCAGCTCATCAATGCAGACGATGCCTCCATTAGCGAGAACCAAAGCTCCGCCTTCCAAAGCCCATCCTTTTATGAACTCGTCCTTCACAACTGAAGCAGTAAGACCTGCTGACGACGCCCCCTTTCCAGAAACAAACCTTGACTTTGGCGCTGATTTGGAGATAAACTGCAGCAGAGTTGACTTTGCAGCTCCAGGATCCCCAACAAGAAGAACATGAATGTCCCCTCTTATAATTGTGCCATCGGCTTTTACTTTCCTTATTCCGGAAGCCATCTGAAGTATCAGTGCTTCCTTTATCTTCTCATAGCCATGAACTGAAGGCGCAATTGAATTGATCAGCCTTTCAAACAATCTTGGATCTTTTGTAAGCTCCTTTATCTTCTCTTCCTCTTCTGGATCGATTTTTATTTCTTCAAAGGTCTCAACAATCGGGATTATTGAATTGGCTTCCATTGCAAGATCATACGTTGTTGACTGAGCTCCTGTTTTCAGGGTTATAGGAACTTCTTTTATGATTCCAACTATCTTTATTTTTGATCCTGGGGTTGTCCTCTTCTCCATCTTCGGCTCTACCAAATCCTCCTGAAGAAAAATTGGAATTCTCTTTGGCTGCTCCCCCCCATCAAGATCATCTGGAGACTCCTCGACGACCAGCCTTTGGGCATCAACCAAATCTTTGCTGAGTAGTTTAAAGTGCCCCCTTCTTCCGCAGGAGCATCTTATCGGCTCCTTGAATTTCGTATCCAGCTGAAGAATTGACATTGTGTTTCCGCAGGAAGGGCATTCAAACTTTGCAGAGACCACCTTGGGCCTTACGTCAGAAGACTGCCTTACGATTCCCTCTGTGTAAAAAAACCTTCCTAGATTACTTGACCTTATGTTTCTTATTTTGACAAACTGGGAATTTGGCAGGTTGAATATTCTTGCCTTGAAGCTTCTCTTGATGTCAAACTGGTCTATTGCCATTTCAATGGCTCTTATTCCATCCTCAGGAGACTCCAGCAAAAGATCTGCCAGCTCGCTGGAAAACTCCGCGATTTCAAAGAAATCAATGTAAACATTAAAAGCCCCATTGGATGCATTTTCATAGAGTTTCTTTTCATAATACTGCTCAAGGAACAGCTTGAAGTTCTCTATATGCTCTGTTGCATTTTGCATCTTACTTTGTTTTTTTCAGGGTTTTAACCAGTTTGTCCACGGCTTCCCTTAAGGATGCTTCAGATCTTGTGCCTGTGCAGACAATTTTTCCATTGCTGAACAATAAAAAAGTTGCCCTTGTTCCCGGCAACTTGAAAACCAAACCAGGAAACTGCTCCGGCTCATACTCTGTGTTTGGCAATTTTAAGGCCAGCGAGTTCAGATTCAAATCCATCTTGATGTCACCTGATGCAACCATGTTCTGAATATTTATTTTCGGCTTGATCTTAATTCTTATCTTTATTTTTGTCAGGTTTTTTATTATTTTATCAAGGGATTCCCTGACCTTTTTCAGTGATTTTGCACCTGTACAAACCACCTTTCCCGAGCTGAATATCAATGCGGATGTCTTTGGGTCTTTTATTCGCATCACCAAACCAGGAAACTGCTCAGGATTATATTCTGTGTTCGGAAGAGTCTCTGCAAGTTTTATTAAAGGAATGTCCTGCTCCAAAGATGTAGAAACAACAATATTTTGTATTTTAATTTCTGGTTTATTTGATTTACTAGCCATATAAATAACCCCCCTTTTATAAGCTTTTATTTAAAAATGAAGAGAAAACTATATAAAGGTTATTTATAAATAATGATTTATTACTCAGTGGTTAAACTTGATTTCAAAATCCCTCTCCTTGATTTTAAATTTCTCTGAAACTTTTGGATTTTTTATCTCCTTCATTTCAGAATTTACAGTTTTCCTAATGAGATTCATGTCCAAATCCTCTTCCGTTATGATTTCTACCTGAATCTTGTCTGATGGCATTAGACTTGCCTTTTTCCTCAGCTCCTGAATTCTTCTCACTATTTCCCTTGTAAAACCCTCCTTCTTCAGTTCAGGCGTCAACATTGAATCAAGCTCTATCTTCTCTTCCTTTGATTTCTTCACTGTCAGCTTCTTGATGTTTGCCTGCTTCTTAATGATCTCTTTTGTAATATTTATTGAATGGCTCGTATGCACAACCGCTTCATTCAGCGGCCATCTTACCCCTAACGAAATCTTGTCTCTTTCAGCCAAAATACTCTGGATTATATCCTGAGCATGGTTCATCTCATCCTCCAATTTCTTGTCAATTGAATTCAAATTATACTTAGGCCATTTTTCAAGATGAACTGATTCTCCCTTGACTATGTTCTTTTCCCTCAAGTACTGCCAGATTTCCTCTGAAACAAAAGGCATTATAGGAGCAAGCGATTTCAGAACTTCCATCAAGCAGAGAGATATCACTGCAGAATTTTCCTTGTCTCTCGTTATTTTGACATAAACTCTTGAGATATCATTGAGGATAAAGTCAGAAATCTCTACCATTGCTGTTTTCAACTCGAATCTGTCAATATTCTCCTGATATCTCTTAAGCGTAGAATTTAACCTTGAGATTATCCATTTTTCCTCCACACCTTTTGGCATCGTTTTTTTATCGCTTGCAAGATTCTTCAAGTTTGAGATTACATTTATTATTCTCCCACTCTCCTTTCGGGCTATATCAAAATTAAATTTCTGAAGATCATAGGGATTTACATCCCAGCAGAAATAATATCTCAGCATATCTGCGCCAAGCTCATTTAGGGCATCCTTTGCAGTCACCACATTTCCGACTGATTTTGACATCTTCTGGCCCTTTGAATCAACAACCCACCCAGTCATGCTTACTGATCTATAAGATGACCTGTTGAAGATTGCGGACGAACAAAAGATGAGTGCATAAAACCACCCCCTTATCTGATCCTGAGCTTCATTTATCCTATCAACTGGAAAATGCTCCTCAAACAGATCTTTATTCTGATGAGGATAACCAAGACTTGCCCAGGGTGCAATCCCAGAATCAAACCATACATCCAAAATTCCCTTGAATTTGCTCATTGAGCCCCCACACTTGCATTTGATTTTCAAGTCATCAACGGAATGCAAATCATTTATTTTTCTTCTTGATAATTTTTCCAGCTCCCTTCTGTTTTCAATTATTTTTTCTTCCCCACAGCCACACACCCAGATAGGGATCGGAATCCCCCAGTATCTCTGCCTTGAAATGTTCCAGTCCTCGGCATTATCTACCCAATTGTCCAGTCTCTCTCTTGCAAATTCCGGCATCCAATTGACTTTTTTATTTTCTCCCTGTATTATTTTCTTTATCTGGTCAACCTTGAGGAACAACTGCTCGCTTAATCTGAATATCAAAGGCGACTTGCAACGCCAGCATAATGGATAACTGTGAGTTATTGTTTCATAATGAAATAATTTGTTTTCCTCTTCCAATCTCTTTACTATTTCCTTGTCTGCATTCTTGACAAAACCTGAAAAAGTAGTCAGCCCTTCTATCATCTCTCCATTATCACCAACGGGGGAAACGCATGCGAGTTTGTAGTGAGTTCCGATAAAATAGTCTGTCTTCCCGTGCCCCGGAGCAGTATGAACAAACCCAGTTCCTTCATTCATTGTTACAAAATCCTCAAATAAATCCTGGCCCTTAACGTTCTTCTTGGTCCTAACTTTAGAGGCGACTCTTTCCTTTAGCAGAGGTATTGAGGCAATTATCTCATGGGATTTTCCAAATTTTCCAGAGGAGAGATCCTGCTGAAGAGGAATGTCCAAAAGAGGCTCATATTTTTTTCCAACCAGCTCCTTTCCCCTAAATTTTCTTAGGGTCTTGTAGCCAAATCCCATATCTGAAAGAATTTCCAGTCTTTTTTCAGCGAGAATAACCTTTCTTCCCTCAATCTCCACAGAAACATAATCTTCATTTGAGGAAATTGCAACTGCCACATTTGCCGGCAGAGTCCATGGTGTTGTTGTGTACACCAGCAAATTTTCATCTGAGTCTTTTAGCTTGAACAAAATGTAGATTCCCGGATCTGAGACATCCTTGTAGCTGTCTGTAACTTCATAACCTGCCAGGCTTGTTTCGCAGTGGGAGCACCACATAACAGGCTTTTCTCCCTTGTAAACCATCCCTTTCTTGTGCATCTGGGAAAAGGACCACCATCCGGATTCAATATAATAATCCTCGTAAGTCAAATAAGGATCCTTCAATGAGTACATGCTGCCAAGAGCAGAATAAGTATCCATCCACAAATCCTTGTTGAGGGCTGCATTTTCTTTGCATACGCTCATAAACTTGGAAATTCCATACTTTTCAATATCTTTCTTGCTGTTCAAGCTAAGCTTCTTTTCAACCATATTCTCGACTGGGAGCCCATGGGTGTCAAATCCAGGCTGGAAGAAAACCTTGCTCCCCTTCATAAATGCAAGCCTTATAATCAGGTCTTTGAAAACGGTATTTTTGATGTGGCCAACATGGGGGATAAAATTGGCATATGGGGGCCCATCCAAAAGAAAGTATGACTTTCCCTTCCGCTTCATTAACTTGTCATAAATCTTATTTTTATTCCAGAATTCAGATATTTCCTTTTCTGTTTTCTTGAAATCATACATATAGTGTATTGTCTTTTTTGGTTTTAAAAGATTATTGTTTTGATGAAAAGAAAAAAGACTATTTTAGTTTAGTTAAAAACAGGATTTATCCTACCTAATTTTATTATTCTTTTCTTCATTTTTTGCAAATATCCTACCTAATTTTATTATTCTTTTCTTCATTTTTTGCAAAACTCTTTTATTGGGGATTAATAATTTTTATCCCACGTACAGGTATCCCTCTGCTAAGAATATGATCAAAATCATCTGAGGTTTTAAATCTATCATTTTTTCCTTCCTCTGTCTCTTTATAATACCTATTTTGTTCACAAAGATTATAAATACCCTCACCCCCCCTTATTACTGACCAATTATGGGCTCCTCCAAAATATAGTGGTCTTGCTAAGGATTTATCCCCTATTTTTAGGGTAGGAACACTAAAATTTATATGAGCACAACCATAACGAGCCATAATATCTTTTATAAAAAGACCATAATCTTGTGCAATTTTACCAAAAAGATATAATGTTAATTCGTGTTCGCCAAGCCTCTCTACTGGGATACGATTCCAACCAGAGTTTAATAAAATTGAATCATTTACCCTATCTCCCAAAGCTTGTTCTTTTTGTTTATCTATTAGATAAAATTCACTCCCTCTTATGTGAGCTTTTGTTGCTTCAGTAGGGTTTTCCATAATTGGTGATCTTCTTTTTGTCAAATGCCATAACTTTGTTCCTGAATCATAAACAAATGCTTCTTTTGTTAGATTCCCATCAAATGAACCTATAAATGATGGTCCTTCTTTAATTTCATATCCTTTTGACTCTAACATCTTTTTTGCTTCATTAAACGGTAATCTTGAATATGCAGAAAATACTCCTTGGCGTCTAACATCTTCTTCAATTTTTTTTCTTCTCATTTATTTTTCATCCTTGCATTTTAAGTTTGCCAACTTTGTAATTATTTTATTATTTAGTCGTAACATATTAAATATATTAAATATTTTAATATATTTTTTATCAAAATAACAATCTTTATATATTATTAGTTATTATAATAAAATATGTATAAATTAGATATCAAAGATAAAAAGATACTTACACAGTTAGATATAAATTCAAGACAATCAAATAATCAAATAGGAAATAAAGTAGGATTAAGTAAGGAAGTAGTAAAATATCGAATAGACAAATTAATTGAAGAAGGAGTAATTATTCAATTTCATACGGTGATAAACTATTTCAAATTAGGAATTGTTAAGTTCAAACTTTATTTAAGATTAACAAATGTAAATGAAGAAAAACTTAATGAAATGGGTAAATATTTCTATGATAATCCTAAGACTGAATGGGTTGTTTTAACCTCTGGAAGATGGGATTTAATATCTGGTTTTTTGGTTAAAAATGTTAATGAATTTGATGACGAAGTTCAAGCTATTCTTGGTAAATTTACTCAACACATTCAAGAAAAAGCAGTTACAACTACTTTGTATTTGGCACATGAATCTAAGGAATTTATTAAAGAAGATAATAAGAGGAAAATAAAAGTTGTGTATCATACAAGCAAGGATAAACAAGAAAAAATAGATAAAGTGGATTTGGAAATATTGAAAATAATAGCTAAAAATGCAAGAATGCCTATAACAGAAATAGCCAAAAAAGTTAAGGTAACTCCAAGGATTGTTCAATATAGACTAAAAGAATTAGAGAATAAAAAAATAATACTAGCTTATAGAGTTCTAATAAACCCAAAATCAATTGGAGAGATATTTTGTAAAGCTATTATCTATCTGTCAAATTCGACTAAGAATAGATTGGATGCTTTCATTACTTATGCTTCTTCTATTCAAGGAGCTATATGGCCTCAAAGAGTTATGGGAAACTGGGATTTTGAATTGGATATGGAACTAGAAAATTATGATCAGTTTCAGAATATTATATTGAATATAAAAGAAAAATTTCCAGATATAATCAAGGGGCATGATTTTTGTATTGTTTCAAAAGAATTCAAACTTAATTTGTTTCCTGAAAGTTATCCTATTTTTAAGAATTAGAAAAATTTATATAGTCTTTTATACTATAAAATGAATAGTTAAAGGGATAATAAAAATGAAATGTCTAGAATGTGATTCAGATTTGAGAAAAGTAAATGTTAATGTACAAGGTGCTGAAAACAAAGTGGTTAGCTATCAATGTCCAAAATGTGATTATTTTGAGTTTGAACCTATATCATCTAAAAAAGTAATAGAAGAGTTAAGAGAGACTCCATTAAAAATGAAACAAAAAATAGTAAAAATATCTCAAGATAGATTGGGGGTTTACTTTAATAATAATATAATAAGGAGTTTGGACTTAAAAAAAGGAGAAGAGATTTATGTTTCTGTACCTGATAAGAGACATATTATCCTTGAATTAAAGGGCTGAATATGTATCTTTTATTAGAATAAGGTTTATAATGTTTTTTAGGATTTAATTGCCATGGAAATTTGGACAGAAAAATATAGACCAAAGAATTTTGAAGATATTACAGGTCAAGAATATAGACCAAAGAATTTTGAAGATATTACAGGTCAAGAGAGTATAGTTAAAAGAATCAGAGCAATGGCTGAAAGAAAGGATTTGCCCCACCTCTTATTTACAGGTCCACCAGGTTCCGGAAAAACTAGTTTGTCTTTAGTGATAGCAAAACAATTATATGGGATCTCTTGGAGAGAAAATTTTCTCGAGTTAAATGCGAGCAATGACAGAGGAATTGACATAATCAGAAATACAGTCAAAGATTTTGCGAAAACCAAATCTATTGGTGAAGTTCCATTTAAGATAATTTACTTGGATGAGGCAGATGCTCTTACAAAGGAAGCACAACAAGCTTTAAGAAGAACTATGGAAAATTATGCTTCTGTGACTAGATTTATTCTTTCATGTGTAACCCCTGAAACCAAAATATTATTACCAGAAGAAATAGAAATTACAATATCAGATTTTATTAAAAACTTTGAAGATAAAAAATTAAATAAAATAGAAAATATCAATAAATCCATAGAAGCAAAAAAAGATCAGATTTTGGCATGTGTAATTTTGAATCCTAAAATAATTGAAAAGAAAGTTTTTGAGATTACAACAATTACTGGACGTAAATTAAAAGTAACTGGGGATCATAGATTATTAACAACTAAAGGCATGGTTCCTGCAGAAAAACTAAATAAAGAAGATAAATTATTAGTATATCCTCATTTAGAAAATACTTATTTTGAAGATAGAAAAGAAAAAATTATAAATTTAGACAAGTTTATAGAATTTTTATCCAAAAAGGAAGAAGAACTTGGATACAAAAGCATAGAGAATGCAAATAGATTTAAGGACCTTAAAACATTAGAAAAGGAAATAATAAAAAGAATAAAGGGACTATGTGAAGAAATAAAAGATAATAATGGCCTTACTGAAAGAGAGTATGACATTTATGAGATTATAAACAAAAACAAAGATATTATTTCTAGAAAAGAAATCCAAGATAAAATAAATCTTTCAAGAATGAGGGTAGTCCAATTGTTAAGAGAAGTAGAGAATAAAGGTTTTATTGAAAGGATAATAAACAAAAAAGTGCATCTTTTTAAAATTAATAATACTAAACCAAAGATTTTAAGAAATTTTATGCATATTAAGAATATAATTGAAAAAGAGTTTAAAATTAAAGTTTCTTATTGTAGTATAAAAAAATGCTTAAATGATGATATTAATAGAGGGCAGATAGATAGGATATTGGGAGAACTAAAAAGAAAGGATTTGTTAGACATTTCATATAATGATGAAAAAATTGGTGCTCTTTCTAGAATAGTTGCTTTTATGATGGGGGATGGACATATTGTTAAAAAGGGCGGAGTTTTAGTTTTTAGTGGTAATAAAAAAGCTTTGGAAAATGTTAAAAAAGATTTAAAAATTCTATGTTATGATGGCACTAAAATTTACACAAAGAAGGTTGAAAGTAGTATGGGGGAGAGAAAGATTATTGGAAAAACAACATGGTTTAATTTAAATTCTGTGTCTTTATCTTTATTTTTGCAGTATCTTGGAGTTCCTGCTGGAGATAAGGCTTCATCATCTTATAATGTTCCTTATTTTATTAAAAGTGGTACAAAGTTCGTTAAACGAGAATTTTTAAGGAGTTTTTTTGGTTGTGAAGGAGATAATCCAAAAAATTTTAAAAAATGTTCTTTTGGAGCAATTACCCTGCCACAGAATAAGATAAAAGAATTAGAAAGAAATGGATTGGATTATCTTAAAGAGATAAAGGATATTCTTAAAGAATTTGAAATAGAATCATACATAAATAGTATTGATTTAAACAAAAAAAGAAAAAAAGATGATAAATTAACGGTACAATTAAAATTAACCCTTAAATCTTCAAATACAAATTTGTTCAAATTTTTAAGCAGAATAGGATATTACTATGAAGAATACAAAATGAAAGAGTCAAGAAATATAAGTGAATATTTAAGATATAAACATTTTTCAATAGAATTACAGAAACAAAAGGCAATAAAAGCAATAGAGTTGGTAAGAAATGGTAAAAAAAATGCTGAAATTGCTAGAGAAATAGGGTGCACATTAGATTTTGTATCAGATAGAATTGAAGGAAAAAATGTGAAATTAGCTTATAGAGGTTTTCCTTCGTTTAAAGAATGGTCTAAGAAAAATATATACAAAAACGGTTTTGTGTGGAATACAATTTATGAAATTAAAGAGATTGATTCCAATGAAGTGATGGATATTACTTGTTGTTCTGATCATAACTTTATAACAAATGGTTTTATATCCCATAATTGCAATTATTCCTCTAAAATCATTGATCCAATTCAGTCAAGATGCACTATTTTTAGATTTAAGGGTGTTGAAAAGGAAAGTGTTTTTGAATGCATAGATAAAATTGCAAAAGAAGAGAATTTGAAGATTTCAAAA
>JAGVZK010000018.1 GCA_018302685.1 Candidatus Woesearchaeota archaeon
AAGCATCAGATAATTTTATAAACCCCCCAAATCCATAAAAACTACTACATTTCGTAGGAGGTAAGATGGACCGTTCAAGTATAAAAAAATCTTTAGAAGAATTGAGAAAAATTTCTAAGAAGAGGAGTTTCAATCAGTCCATTGATTTCAATGCAAATCTGCAGGATCTCAACATAAAAAAAGCAGAGGATAATGTTGAAATTTTCCTGACGTTGCCTCATAGATCGGAAAAAAAGCTGAAAATATGCGCCTTGGTTTCAAAAGAGGCAGTTGAAAAAGCAAAGGTCTTTGATAAGATTATTTCAGAATTGGACTTTGCAGGCTACAGTGATAAGAAGCAGATTAACAAGCTTGCTAAATCTTATGACATTTTTATAGCATCTCCCAATATAATGGGAAAGGTGGCTACCACATTCGGTAAGACATTCGGCCCTAAGGGGAAGATGCCAAATCCAAAAGCCTCGCAGATATTAATTCCGACGCTTGATTTCACAGAGTTGAAGGATAGGTTAGAGAGGACAGTAAGGTTAAAGACCCAGAAAGAGCCGATAGTGAAATGCTCAATAGGAAAGGAAAGCATGACAGATGAACATTTGATTGATAACTTCATGGCAGTGTACAACGCATTGGCTCGTTCCCTCCCAAAGGAGGAGAACAACATAAAAAGCGTATTTATTAAGACAACAATGTCTAAATCAATTCCGGTAAAATGACATCAAAGAAAAAATTAAATGAAGTGAAAAAACTGAAGGAGTTGTTCCTCAAGTACAGGGTAATCTCCGTAGGAGACATAACATCGCTTCCTTCAAGGCAGTTCCAGACTATAAGGTCCAAATTAAAACCAAAAGTTGAAGTGAGAGTTACAAAGAAGGCGCTGATAAAAAGGGCGATTGAGGAACTGAAGGAAAAAGATCTGAAAGTTCTTGAGAAATACCTTGAAAGGGCAATGCCGGTTCTTCTGTTCACGAATGAAGATCCATTCAGAATGTACAAGTCTCTGAAGAAATCAAAATCAAAGGCGGCCGCAAAGCCTGGGCAGACAGCTCCAAACGATATAATTGTAAAAGAGGGCCCTACTGATTTCCCCCCTGGACCGATAATAGGAGAGCTGGGTCAGGCCGGAATTTTGGCTGCTGTTGAGAATGGAAAAGTTGCCATAAAGAAAGACAAGATAGTTGTAAAAGAAGGGGAAACAATTTCAGCCAAAGTTTCCTCTGTGCTCACCAAACTTGGGATAGAACCAATGGAGATAGGCCTGAACCTTAAGGCGGTTTATGACAATGGAATGGTGTACGAGAAATCTGTTCTTGACATTGATGAGGAGAAGTTATTGAATGACATCAAACTGGCGCATTTGTATTCCCTAAGCCTCGCACTGAAGATAAACTATCTCAGCAGGGAAACAACAGCTATTTTAATAGCCAAAGGTTACTTAAATGCAAGGGCGCTTGACTCTAAGGTTGCTCCTAAAATAGAGGAGCTGAAAAGCAGCAGGCACAGCAGAGAGTTAAATTTAAAAAAGTCAGATTATGAGACAGACTCAGAAAAAGCCCAGGAAGTGTTGACAAGATTGAAGGACAAGGAACAAATTAAGAAAGCATCTTCAAACAGGCCGGAGGAAAGACCGTCTCCAATAAAAGCTGAAGATCTTATTGATAATTAGGAGGAAAAAATGCAATATATATACACAACACTTTTGTTGCATGAAACAAAGCAGGAAGTGAGTGAAGAAAGAATTAAAAAAGTGTTAAGTGCTGCAGGTTCTTCCGTGGATGAAGCTAAAATAAAAGCTTTAGTGGCTTCACTGGCGGATGTTAACATCGACGAGGCAATTAAGGAAGCAGCAGTGATGCCAAGCGCAGGCGCTCCTGTTTCGGAGCACAAAAAGGAAGAGAAAAAGGAAGAGCCAAAGGTCGATGAAAATAAGGCAGCAGCTGGATTGGGAAGCCTGTTCGGCTAGAGTTTACTTTTTAATATGCATCTTCAACTTGCAAAAAATGAACGTGAAAGAATTGAACAGAGAGATAAAGGAATTAAAGGGTCAGCTTAATCAGATTAATAATGAAAAAGAAAAGTATTTCAAGCAGAAGGAAGATCTAAAAAAGGAAATCTCTCTAAAAATTAATTCTGTCAGGGGGCAAAAATTAGAATCAAAGAAAACCTCTGAGGACTTCAAGGCAGTAAAGGAAAAGAGGGACCTTCACAACAAGAATGTAAAGGACCTCATAGAAAAGGCCAAGGAGCTCAACGAAAAAAAGAAGGAATTTTCAAAAAAACTTGGACTGAAGGATGATCCCTCAAGGATAAAAGAGGAGATTGAAAAGATGGAGTTCAGCATAGAAACCGAAGCATTGACTTTTTCCCAGGAAAAGAGGGCAATGAGGCAGATAAAGGATCTGAAGAAGAAGTACGAAAAGTTTGGCGATTTCACAAAGGTGATAGATGAGTATTCAAGGATATCAGGTGAGATAGAGGAAAACAAGAAAAAAGGCGAGGAGTGCCACAAGAAACTTCAGGAGATTTTCAAGGATAAAAAGCCAAGCCAGGAATCAAAGGAGATAGAGGAGCTTAAGAAAAAGCAGGAGGATTCCTTCAATAAGTTCATAGAGCTGAAGAATAAATTCACAGACATCAACAATAAGCTGAAAGACAAGCTTAAGCAGACAAAAGAGGTTCAGTCCCAGAAAGAGGATTTGAAGAGGAAAAAAGAAGATTCTCAGAGGCAGAAGGAATCAAAAGAAATCAAGGAAAAGAAGAAGATTGTCGAGGAAAAGATAAAGAACAAGGAAAAACTTACAACTGATGATCTTTTAGTCATGCAGGAAAATGATTTTAAGGGACAAGAATAGCTGATTATTATGAATTCATTGTTTTATGTTGCCCTGTTGAGCGTTTTGCCGATATCAGAGCTTAGGGGTTCAATTCCGTTGGGATTCGGTCTTGGATTGGATCCGTTTTTGGTTGTCCTAACAGCAGTGATATTTAATTTTCTCGCCGTATTCATCGTATTTTTTTTCATGGACAATCTGCACAGATTATTCCTCAGGGCAAAGTTCTACAGGTCATTTTTTGACGGCTATATTAAAAAAAACAGGAGTAAGATTGAAAAGGCGGTAGGGAAAAAAACAGAATTTCTGGCTTTGATGATTCTTGTTGCAATTCCTCTTCCATTGACAGGGGCCTACACAGGCTCAGTGCTTGCATGGTTTTTCGGAATCAGCAGAAGGAAGGCTTATTTGGCAATATTTCTTGGGGTTGTGGTAGCAGCATTGATTATGACATTGGTATCTTTTGGAATTTTTGGATTATCGTAAGCTTTATAAATGTTTTTTACTTTGAAATAATAACATATAAACATTCACAGGGGGTTATAAAAATGAAAAAAGTACTAATGAGTGTATTTTTGCTGTTTGTACTGGTTCTTAGCCCAATCGGAAGTTTTGCTTCCCAAAATGGACAGGCTAGTGAATTGGACGATGTTGTATTGTCTAATTTAGGTCCAAGCGATAGAACTGTTGTACAGGGCGACTCAATAACGTTGAGTTTTGATATGACAAATAATGAAGCAACTGACTTGACTTTTGATATAACAAGCACAACGCCTTCAGATGGAAGCGGGCATACTTTGGCAGCTCCGCAATTTGCAGATGTTTTAGTAGCTACAGGATTGACAGTGCCAGTTACATTCACATTGAACACAGGCCAAAATCAGGCACCTGGAACTTATTCAGCTGTTATCACAGCAACTGATACTCCTGGCGACACTGTTACAGGCACGTTGAACTATGATGTGATTGTTGAAGAAGAAGATCCTTCCATGATTGTTGAAGGGCTGAATGCAAATGGAGACTTGGTTCTTAGTGGAGAGGAAGACACCCAGCAGAGTAATATTCCAACAAGTGAATTTACAGTCAGGAATGACGGAAACGTTGATTTGATTGACTTGAGGCTTTCATTGAACGGAAATCTGAATGACGATGAGATCGAAATTGAAGTCTTGGTAGGAGAGGACGAAGAGAGATTGTACGATGACGGAAGCAATGAAGTGTCACTTGGAAATCTGAATGCAGGCGCATCAAGCACAGTAACTGTTAAGACTATGATTCCAAATGGTATCAAAGAGGATTTGTACAGTGGACTAATGACAGTTTATGCATTCAATTACGAAACTGAAACAACTCAGACGTTTGACCTTATTGTAAAGGTTGAGCCGGAAGTTTGCACCGACGGAAGAGTTGCTGACGGGCAGTTTGTTTCAGGTCCTAATTCGGGAAACGGATTGAGAATATCAATAGACAATCCAGATGATGGAGACAGCTTCGAAATTGGAGAAGAATTTGATGTTGAGGCTTCAGTAAGCAATGAAGGCGCTGAAGATCTTGATGTTACAATTGAAGCTATCCTGTACAACCTAGACCAGAATGACGAGATAAATACATGGGAGTCCGAATCCGTTGAAATAAACGAGGATGAAAGCGAGGATTTTACCATTACGATTTCATTCCCAAACGACGATGATATGGATGCGGATGACACATATGTGTTGTATGTAAAGACATTGGAAGATGGAAATGAAGATGACTACTGCAATTATGACAGTGTTGAAATAGAGCTGGACAGGAACAAGGACGATGTTGTCGTTGATGAGTTCGCATTGACTCCAAGTGTTGTCAGCCAGGGAAGTGTGCTTCAGATGTCAGTAAATGTACATAACATTGGAACTGACAAGCAGGAAGATGTATACGTTCAGGTTATCAACGCCGAATTAGGCCTGGATTTGAGCTCAAACAAATTCGACCTGAAAGAGTATGATAAATCTGGAAATGATGCACTGAGGACATTTACATTTGAAGTTCCAAGTGACGCTGTCGTAAAAGATTACTTGATTGAAGCAGTGGTTTACTTTGATCAGGCTGATGAATCAAGTTCAATGTTTTCAACTCTGACGGTTCAGCAAGCTTCTGAGGGAGTAGTTGCAGAAGAGCCTGTTGAAGAAGTAACAGAAGGAACAGTCGTTGAGGGAACAACCACAACGCCAACGACATACAATCCAACTGGAAGCTTTGTGCAGTCGGTAGGTTCAAGCAGCACATTCTGGATAGTAGGGGATATTATACTTGCAGTGTTAGTTATAGTGTTGCTGGTATTGATATTCAGAAGAAAATAAATTCTTCTTTCTTTTTTTGTTTTAGAAAATGAACTGAACTAAGGAATTCTTAACAAATCTTAAGGAGTGTCAAAAAAGACTTGAGGGGTTTATGAATAATTTTGATTATAACACCCCTAATTTAGCCCCTGCTGATGTAATCATTTCTATGGGCAGGTCAATAGTTGTTAATATGAATAGGGCTGAACAAAGTGAGAGTTTTCAAGATTATGCAGAATTTTCATTGAGGTTGAGCCCATATAGATAGATAAATTTAATTGTTAAAGGTTTCAATGATTTATCACTAACGTCAAATGGATGTGGATTAGATGAAATTAAAGACGGGGTCAGACAAAAAACAAACCCTCAAGGTATAGATACCATCCTTATTCAATGTCCTGAAATTAAAATAGATATGGGTTAGTCTTTTAGAATTTGTATATTTCTCTATACTTCGTTGTAAGGTATTCAATGTAAGCTTCCGGATTTAATCCTTCTCCACAGCATTGTCTTATAATCTCCTCAGCAAGGTATAGAGAGCCTTTTGAATGGATGTTCTTTATGAGCCATTCCCTTATTTTTGTGTAATCCCCTGCAGTAATATCATCTTCAATGTCAGGGTATTTTTTCTTTAGTGAGTTAAATATCTGCGCGGCGTAAATGGTTCCTATTGCATAAGTTGGGAAATACCCAAAATACCCGGAAGACCAGTGCACATCCTGCAAAACTCCTTCGGCGTTATTTTTTGGATACTTTCCAGTAATCTCCCTCATCTTTTCATTCCATATTTTTGGAAGGTCTTTGACTTTTATTTTTCCATCAATTAATCCAAGCTCAATTTCAAACCTTAAGATTATGTGAAGGCAGTAATAGAGTTCGTCTGATTCTATCCTTATGAGTCCATTGTGGACATCATTGACTTCAATCAAAAACTCATCAAGCTTAGGATTTATCCTGAATTCTTTTCTGAATTTCTTTAAGTAGTATTTCCAGAAGGACCTGCTTTTACCTATCATATTCTCCCAGAATCTTGACTGGGATTCATGAATTCCAAAGCTTGGTGCATCGCTCAATACAGTGTAATTTTTTGGAGTGTTGAGATCATACAATGTGTGGCCTACCTCATGGATTGTTGAACTGAATGCATGCATTACGTTGTCGTGGAAGTTTATTGTGAACCTAACATCATCAATGCCCATCTTCGCAGTAAATGGATGCTCTGAAACTCCAATCCTCGAAAAATCCTCATCAATCCCAATTCTCCTCGAGACATCCCTGCATACCTTCATCTGTTTGTCCCTGTCAAAGTTCAATTTTATGTATCTTATTTTTTTATTTTTGTAGACTTCTGAGCTCTCCACCTTGGCACTCAGATCAAGAAGGTCAACTTTTAATTTTGCAAATACAGGAATAAGCCTTTCGACAGTCATTCCCTCCTCAAAATGGTCCAAAAGGCTGTTGTAAGGGTGGCCTTTGATGCCTATGTATGATGCCTCTTTGATTTTTAGCTTGACTATTCTCTCGAGGTGAGGCTTGAATATTTCAAAATCGCTTTTCTTTCTTGCTTCTACCCATGCGCCGTATGCAAGTGAAGTCTCTTTGGACATCTTGCCAACGAACTCCTCGGGAAGCTTTCTGGATTTCAAAATTCGCCTGTAAAGCTTGTCTACCATGGCTTTTTCTTCCTTCGAAAGATTTGCTTTCCTCAGTCTCCTTACGGAATCGTAAAGCCCATTTGATACAAGGAGTTTGTGTGAAATTGTTTCAATCAAAGATTCGGCTTCTGACCTTGTCCTGAATCCGTTCTTTGGCATCGTTGTATGTTTGTCCCATGTGAGAAGCGAATCAATTCTTTCGAGAATAATGAGCTCTTTTTGCTTTTCATAAATGTATTCCATATCTTTTCTGGTCATTTTCACCTCCTAAAAGCCAAAGAGCACATGCCCGGAATTGCACCGGGGATCAGAGGGTTGCAGCCTCTTGCCTTGCTTCTTGGCTACATGTGCAGCGGACTCTACGGGATTTGAACCCGCGACCTACAGCTTAGAAGGCTGTCGCTCTATCCAAACTGAGCTAAGAGTCCATATTCTAGACCATTATAAACATGTTTTTAAAACTTTTTAAAGAACTTCATTCCCTACTAACTATAATCCCCATACCATTCCAATCACTTTCACACCCCCCATCAGAAGCATAAACCCTGATGAAAAAGTCTTTTGGCTTATCAAATTCAACATGTGGAGCCTCCCAGATTACATAAGGTCCTTCATCATAAGTAAAATCTGTGCTGAGAAATTTTCCTCCGCTGGAATTCCAAAAGTAAGTTATATTATCCCCATCAGCGTCTTTTGATTCCACCCAAATTCCCATAGTCTGATAAGATACCATACTAACGCCGCGTTCATATTCCCCAGAATAATCATCAACTATGGTATGTCTAATTGATGGGTATGTGGGGCAGTGATTTTTTCCAGAAGACACAGGACCATCGGCACCATCTTTTGAACAGCCATGAAGACCAAGACCACCGAGAACCAAAGCCCCTAGAAGAACTCTTCTCCAGGATTCTACTCTCTTTTCCAGACTCACATGAGAATAAAGTAGAATAAATATATAAACTTTATCTTCCCTCTGCATTGTTAAGCTTTCAAAACCTTTAAATAAATAATTTTCAGATTTAATGCTATGTATAACTTCAGGAAAATAGAAAATAAATGGCAGAAGATATGGCAACAAAAAAAATCGTTTGAAACCGGAAAGTCTTCAAAGAAAAAGTTCTACATGCTTGAAATGTTCCCATATCCTTCGGCTTATGGCCTTCACATGGGCCATGCAAGGAATTACACCATAGGAGATGTTCTTGCGAGATACAAGAGGATGACAGGCCTTAATGTTCTCTACTCAATGGGATACGACTCATTTGGATTGCCTGCAGAGAATGCGGCCATAAGGGAGGGGGTTCATCCTTTAGATTATACTAAAAAAGCGATTAAGAACTACATTAACCAGCAGAGATCGCTTGGATTGAGTTATGACTGGTCAAGAATGGTATGCACTCACAAGCCCGACTATTATAAATGGGATCAGTGGATATTTCTCCAGTTTCTGAAAAAGGATTTGGCGTACAGGAAAAAGGCACTAGTGAATTTTTGCCCAAGATGCAACACCGTGCTGGCTAATGAACAGGTGGAAAATGGAAAATGCTGGCGTCATCATGATACAGAAGTTGAAATAAAAGATCTCGAACAGTGGTTCCTTAAAATAACAGAGTATGCAGACAAGCTCTACGATAGCCTTGATAAATTAAAATGGCCAGAGACTATTAAAGAAATGCAGAGGAATTGGATTAATCCCTCTGAAGGAACGCTGATTAAGTTTAAAGTGGATGATGAGTGCATTGAGGTGTTTACAACAAGGCCTGATACTCTTTATGGAGTTACTTTTATTACATTTGCTCCTGAGCATCCAAAAGTCTTAGAGCTGGTGAAGGGAACCAAATATGAAACTGATGTGAAGAAGTTCATAAATAAAATATTGCTGGAGGACAAGTCTGAAAGAACTGAAAAGGAAAAGGAAGGGATGTTTATAGGGAAGTATGCAATTCATCCACTGACAAAAGAAAAAATTCCGATTTTTATCGCTAATTTTGTTCTGCTGGAATATGGAACAGGAGTTGTGATGGGGGTTCCAGCCCATGATAAAAGAGATTATGAATTTGCTAAGAAATATGATCTTAAAATGATAACTGTTATAGCCCAAAACAAGCCAACCCGAAGTTATCTGGTGGGTGCGTCAGCAATCACGAATGAGGATTTGGAGAAAATAGGCATTAAAATCGTCAGAAGAAAGGACGATGGAGATCGTGAAATAGAGATTCCAAAGCAAAGTGTCAAAAAGTATGAGAAGATGATAACTGATAAATTAACTCCCAACTTTTGGAATGAATATATTGGCGAGGAGATTGTTTTTATTTTCAAGCATAAGGATGGCAAAATTGAAAGACTTGTTCTTAATAAAGATACAGAAGAAAGGATAGACAAACTTGCGGCAGATTTTATTGGTGAAAACTGGAATAAAAAATGTGTGTGGAAATGGCTGTCTGAGAACAAATTTTATTCAGATTTAGTTACCCATGAGGAAGAAGGAATTTTGGTCAATTCAGAAGATTTCAACGGATTAACAAATAAAAAAGCAATAATTGAAATTACATCTCGTTTGAATTCTTACAATTTGGGGAATAAAACGATCCAGTACCACCTGAGGGACTGGCTCATCTCAAGGCAGAGATATTGGGGCTGCCCTATCCCAATAATATACTGTGATAAGTGTGGAATTGTCCCAGTTCCCGAAAAGGACCTGCCAGTTAAACTGCCGAAGAAAGTTGATTTCAAGTCAGGGGGGAATCCTCTGGCGACGAACAAGGAATTCACGAACGTCAAGTGCCCGAAGTGCAGGGGAAACGCAAGAAGGGAAACAGATACAATGGACACTTTCGTTGACTCTTCATGGTATTTCCTAAGATACACTGACAATAAAAACACCAAGGAAATATTCTCGCCGGAAAAGGCAAACTACTGGCTTCCGATTGATCAGTACATCGGAGGGAGAGAGCATGCAACCGGGCATCTGATCTATTTTAGGTTCTTCACAAAATTCTTCAAAGATATAAAATTAATAAACTTTGATGAACCGGCATTGAGGCTGTTCACTCAGGGAGATGTGAACAAAAATGGAGTCAGGATGTCGAAGTCAAAGGGAAATGTTGTTGACCCGATGGATATGATAAATGAACACGGATCTGATTCGTTGAGGTTTTATCTGATGTTTGTATCATCGCCTGATTCAGTGTTTGAGTGGGATGACGGAGGAATAATATCAGTAAGCAATTTCCTGAACAAGCTTTATGATTTATCAAAGGCAAAGTGTGGAGGCAGGGAGAAAGATGGGATAGTCCTTTCGAAAATAAATTCTCTGATTGGGAGTGTAACTGAAAACATTGAAAATTTCAAGTACAACCGGGCGCTGATAGGGATAATGGAATTTACAAATTACCTGCATAAAAATAAGGATTATGTTTCACAGAAAGTCTTCAATGAGTCATATAAAGCCTTGCTGACTTTATCCCATCCTTTTGTCCCACACTTGACTTCGGAATTAAACTGCGATTCAAAATGGCCAAGCCCAAATAGGAAATTAATTAACAATGAAATTGAATTCGAGGAGGAATTTTTATCCTCAACGATGAATGATATCCACAAGATTATTAAATTAATAAAGAAAAAGCCGAATAGAATTAAATTATCAGTTTCAGAATTATGGAAGTATGATTTCTATAAAAGATTAAAGAGCGAAGCTTCAAAGGAATTCAAGGTTTTGATTGAAAAATTAATGACAAAGGAGCATGGAAAGGAAATTCCAAGAATAGTTCAGAATTATATTAAAAATCCAGGAAAGGTCCCTTTAGTGATCTTATCACAGATGAAAGAGCTTGAAATATTAAACTCAAATAAAAAAATGCTTGAAAAAGAGTTTGGCTGCGAGATTGAAATGGGAAAGAACGATTCAAAGGCCAATCCAGGAAAGGTTTCTATTTTAATTGAATAGATTATCTGCCGTTTTTGTACTCCCCCATGATTTTTTCGAATATTGGATAATCTTCTATTTTTACAATCATATCGACAATAGTTTTCTCAGGCCGTCCTGTTCTTGCGCTGATGTATTTAATCACTGTTAAAAGCTCTTCATATCCCCCAATTTGATTTATATACTCTTGAAATTTAGGATCGCCTGTTCCTTCAGCCCATCTTTCAAGAATTCCAGTGAGGCCTTTGTCTTCTAAATCGTGAGGTTTATTCTCCATATTTTCCTCTAATGTTAAGCGTTAATAAACATTATTATATTCAAAGATACAGAACAAATTTTATAAACAAAAGAATTTTTTCAAATTCATGTTAATCCAACCGTATGGCTCAGATGTAGCCAAGATAAGAAAGATTGTTGTAAACACCATGTCAAAAATTGACAAACTAATAAAGAATGAGGGTAATTATAAGATTAAATTTCTTTTTATGAGCAAGGGCGACAGAGGAGATTTACAAAGAGTTGACGAAGGCAAAGATAGGAATTCCATTCCATATAAGGACGGTGTATCTGAAAAAATGAGAAAGATAATATTCCTGCTCTTGATGTTGGTTTTGATTGTTTCCTGCTCCAGCAATGATGAAAAATTAAAAGTCTGCCCTGATGCATGGTATGACAACAGGATTCCCGCAATAAATCCTTCTGAAGAAACGCAGTATCTAATTGTCAATGGAGAAAGAGCGGAGATTTCAAATTACGATTTGGATTGGATAAGAGAGAACTGCGAAGTCAACGAGCCTATGGTTGTTTATTAATTTAATTTTTTTATCCCATACAGACTCTTTGTAAGCTCTTCATAGAAAGTATTAAATTCATTTTGGAACAAGCATTCTTATGGAAGATTCTCTTACGGAAATAGTCAAGGAAACTGGGATGATAGAGGCAAATAGTCTGTTGTCCAATAATCCTTTTCCAGACGAAGACTTTAAAAGAATCATAATTGAAGTGTTTTACATTGTAAGAGGAGAACGCTTAAGAGTCCAACGGGATCCTCTTAACTTTTATTCAGAATAATAATATTCCCCCTTCCCTTCTTGATTTTCTTTATTTTCCCTTCTTTTTCGAGCTGGGTTATTATAAGGCTTATCTTGGACTCTGAAAGCAGGGAATTTTTCCTTATTTCTCTCTGGGTTATTCTTCTTCGGCTTTTTATCAGACTATAAATCTTATTGAGCTCTCCATCATCATCAGCGTAAAACTCCTCTTTTCTATGAAGCTTGTATAGGAGGAATATCAATCCAAAAAATATGATCCCAACTATGATGTACTTTAGCGTATTGTTATCATCCTCAATATTAGGGAATTCTTCAAGGTTTTCAATCTCAGGGAAAAGGAACAAATCGAGGCTGAACTCCCCATCGCTGATTATAGAAACATTTTCCATGACAACATAGTCTTCACCATCAAGCATGGCAGTAGTGGTTATTGTGTAGTCTCCATACGGAACATTGAAAAAATACTCCCCATATTTTGATATAACCCTTTGGGCAGGAACAGTGTTGATCTCCACCATGACATTGTCAACTCTATTGAGCTCAAGGTCATATATCCTTCCCTGAATTATTGCCGCTGATGCATTAGGAATGACAAGCAAAAGCAGGATTATTGCCATATACTTCATAATTATGTTTTGTTCTTTTCAATTATAAATTTTGTCCTTGGTTGGGCCTGAAAGCTGCAGCCTTCATTACTCTAAACATCCTGATTATGCCCCCCTCAAATTCCCAAGATAAAGTATCATAAAGTTTTATCAAGCGTTGAAAGTATCCCAAAAGCAAGTATTTTTATAAACAAAAATGTTTTAGGAATAGGTATCTCAAAAAGAATGGAGGTAAGAAAAGATGAAAAAAATATTGGGAATCTTGGTTATGGTGACATTCCTGATCAGCATGATGCCATTGGGCTTTGCTGCTGAATCGGAGGATGTCTCAGTTGAGGCAAGAAAAAGCGTTATGATATCGGCTACAGTAAGGCTCGTGGATTACATAGACTCTGCAAAGGAAAGGATAGCAAGCTCATCATTGGAAGAGAATGAGAAGCAGGAGATCATAGGCAAGTTGGATGAAAAGAAGATGATTATCAAAAGCTATCAGGTGGAAATATCTGGTGTCCTGAGCAAAGACGAAGTCAAGGAAATGAAGGAAAAATTAAAGAATGAGATTTCACAGATGAAGCCTATAATTGAAGAGTCTACTGTCAAAATTCATAAGGACAGGATAAGCGAAATAACGTTGAAATTGAAGATACTCCTTGAAAAGCTTGAAAAGATAAAGATGGACTTGAGTGAAGAGGACAAGGACAAGGTGGAGAAGCTTGAATCATTGATAGACAAATCAAAGGACAGCCTTCAATCCGCAGAAAGAATGTATGAAAAGAACCCAAAGGATGTTGAAGAAGTTAAGGCTTTGCTGAATGAAGCAACAAAAAGCATAAGGGAATGCTTTTCATTGATAGGGGAAATACTGTCTGACATGGAGGATGGTCTGCTCTTTGGCAATCTTGATAAGGCTAATGTTGAAGCCAGAAAGACAAGCATGGTAAGAATAGAAGAGGCCTATGGATCAATAGATCCAAGCGCTCGAAGGGTGAACAATGTGCAGAATATATATGTCTCAATTGGCGAAAGGTTCTCCCTTGTGGAGGATCAGTCTGCCAAACTCTCGCCTAGGGATGATGGGGAAAATGGCTTTGTGATTACAGTAAAGGATTTGAGTGAGGGTGAAGCGATTATAATCATAAATGGCGGAGAAAGGCAGGAGACCATTGTACAGGGAGACACTATTGCATTTGAAGAGCATACAATAGAATTAACTCAGGCAAGTGAAAATGAGGCTGTTTTCATGCTAGGTTATGGTGAGCCGGACGGCGAAGATGAGGATGAGTCTGAAGATGAGGATGAGTCTGAAGATGGAGAGGAGCTTACAGCAACGCTCTTGCCGGGAGAGATGTATCGTGGCGTTACTCTGATATCAGTTGATCTTGGCGGAAACTCATGCGTGGTTGAGTATGAAGGTGTGATAGAAGTCATCAACAGAGGCGAGTCCAGAAACGTTGGGGATATTGAAATAGAAGTAAAGAGTGTGTCAAGAACTCGTTGTGCTTTGGAGATTGAAGAATGAGAAGGGTAATATCACTTATTTTTTTATTTTTTGTGGTAACTTTGATAACAGGTTGCAGCAACGAGATTGCAGGCGAGGCGGATGCAACTGACGTCAATATAGATGACATTGATATGGAAATAAATGAGCTGGATGACAGCTTGAATGATGAGTTGAACGAGATAGAAGGCGACATTGATTCAGCGTAAAACCCTTTTTCTTTTTATTTGATATCTTCATTGCCAATATACTGCAATAGCTCAGGAAGTACAAAAGCTAAAACTAATTGACAAGCTTGCTTCAAAAAGCAAACTTTCAATGCAGGAAATTGAAAATAAGTGTGGAATTTTCAGTTACGATAGGGATTTCAAAAAACAAAATGTCATAAAATTGTATGAATCTTCTGAATTGTCATAAGAACTCTTTAAGTCCCTTCTGTTCCTTCACATAATTCAGCAGTCTGCTCTTCTTGAATACATGTCCAACATCAATTCTCGTTTTATTAAGGATGAAATTCCTCATGAAATCCAAGGCGCTCTCCCTTGAGTGAAAACTCACAGATTCATTGCCCATCGCCCTTCTCGCGCAGCTTCTCGTAACCCAGACGCCAAGGTTGGCCCAGTATTCCTCTGTTTCAAACCTTATTATGAACGCTCCAGCCTGTCTCTTGATTCTTCTCAGATATTCAAGAACAGAAAGCCTTACTGAATAGTACCCCCCTACTGAATTAGAGGCGTAATTCTTCCTTCCGAAGTAATCTTCAAAATCAGTGGATTCCCCCTTTATCTGCCCGTACATTACTCCGTATTCAAATAACTCATAGCTGAATATTTCCGGAATCAGGAGAATGAAGTAATAATTTCCGAGATACTTGTCAAAGAACAGTATGTGTTCATTTATCTTCTCATAATTCTTTATTTCTTTCATTATCTCTTTCCCTAGAATGTCATCAGTCGCCGTGATTCCCCATCTTGTTGGAACCAATTTTCTGTTTTTCTTCAATCCAAGCGATCCGATTGTCAGCAGTTGCTGGAGGAAGCCTTCATCAAATCCATTGTTGTACAGGTAGTTTATTGCTTCATTTGCTTTCATATCAGTGTCAGAAACTACCTTGTCAACCTTTGTGTGTATCTTTGTGTTTTCAGTTATTCTTATGTTCTTTAATGGGGCTGACAATGATATTGGCTTTGTTATCCTGTCAAGCTCCTTGCTGTATCTTGGTATCTTTTCAAGATTGATCTCAAGATCAGTTGGTTTTGAAGCCATCCCTATCTCCTGGCTTTTTTCTGTCAGCTTATTGCTCATTCTCACCCTTGTCGTGAATCTTGAGTTGATCAGCTGATTCCTCAATCCAAGTATCTGGTTTATTGAAAGGTTTAGGCTTGTCCATTCATTTGAATTGTTCAAAAGCTCAACCTGCTTCAGCGGCTGGCTTGGGGACAGGATTCCCACGTTTACATTAGGATACTTTAGCTTTGATCCTATGAACACACTTGGGGGGGAGTTGGATAGAAAGTCCAATTCTTCTAACTTTCTTGTCTTGAAAAATTGGATATCATCTCTTCTCATTTTATCATACAAGGCTTTAAAGTATTTAAAATTAGTTGGGATGAATCCTAGTAAATTGGTTTAACACTCTCATGCAGCCTTCAATCAGGTTTATATACCCTTTTATTTTTAGTGTGCTTATGGCAAGATTTGAGCGCTCAAGAGAAAAGAGAAGAGATACAAGGGGAGGTTATCCAAACGGGGCTAGGAAGAATTTCAGGGATAGTCGCCCAGATAGGGATGGCAGGGAAAGAAATAACTCAGGCAGAGATTTTTCCCCAAGAAATGATAGTAGGCGCGATATCAAGATGACCCGGGTTACATGCTCTTCCTGCGGTGCTGAATGTGAAGTTCCCTTCAAGCCAACTTCAAGCAAGCCTGTTTATTGCAGCGACTGCTTCACAAAAAAAAGCAGTGGCGGTTCCAACAGATCCAACGGGAACATTGACGTAATCAATGAAAAGCTCAATAAAATAATGAAAGCCTTGAAGATTGAATAATCATAAATATATCTTTTGAGTCCGTTAATAATATTTACCATCTACACTATCTGTTAATGCTCCACAACTGAGAAATACAATTCATCATTGAATCAGGTTCTTCTGATTTTCTTGTCTTGAAATACAACTAAACCCTATTTTCATCCATATTTGCTTTATATTTATAAACATGGCGCGGACGGTTGTCCGTTGTGTCTAATATATATTTTAGAGTATACAGGTTAATTTTTAATATAATCAAATCCTTTCTATATTGTGAAAATAAAAGACATTCCAAACTTCAATAGGCCTGGTTCTAAGTTAATTAAGAATGGAGTTAGTTCTTTAGATACTGCTGAATTACTTTCCATAGTGTTTGGTGTTGGTTCTAAAGGAGAAAGTGCCATAGAATTAAGTAATAGGTTATTGAAAGATTATAATTTACATAAGTTTGAGGAATTAGGGTTTAAAGAACTCACAAAAGAATGTAAAGGAGATTTTGTCAAAGCCATGAAGCTCTCTTGAGTATAGTAGAACTAAGCAAAAGGTATAATAAATTAGTAAAAGGAGGATATAATAAAAAACCAATAAATTCAGCCAAAGATGTTTATGATATATTTGTGGATGAAATGAGGCCTTATAAGAAAGAGGTTTTGAAGGTTGTTTTGTTGGACACAAAGAATGTTCCTATTTCAATTAAAGAAGTTAGTGTTGGTACTTTGAATTCTTCATTGATACATCCAAGGGAAGTTTTTAAGGATGCAATAAAGGAAAGTGCTAACAGTATTATATTGGTTCATAATCATCCAAGTGGGAATTGCGAGCCTTCTAGTGAAGATATTGAGATGACTAAATTATTGGTTCAGGCTGGAGAACATTTAGGTGTGAAAGTTTTAGATCATGTGATTATTGGGAAGAAGAAATATTGGAGTTGGAAAGAAAACTAACTTTTTATAAATTCTGGTTTGATTTTATCAATAATATGTTTTATTTTGTTTATTTTTTCTCTAGTAATTTCTGGAAATATTTTTCTTATTGGAGCAAATTCATTCTAGTCGAAAGGAAACTCCCACAGGCTTTAGCCTGTAGAGGAATTTCGACCTCCGTTTATTTTTGATAACATTTTTCTTTTTTTAATCAAGGTAAGCAGAGAAGCTCGCGCATTTTATACTAATACATCTCAAGATGAATTTAAGATTTTACAAATTATTCTGGAAGTTCATAGAACTCACAAGGAATATGAAAGAAAGGGAGTGTATACTTAACTTTTATAAATAAATTCAACATATCAAAAACATGAAAAGACTGATATTAATCCTGGCTCTTTTGCTAATTACTTCCTGCACAACTCAAAATACAGTCCAGAGTAATCCTTTGGAGATAAACATACAGAATTTTGCTTTCACACCTAATGAACTTACAATAAAAGCAGGGTGAATTCAATTCAGGAAATCTAAACCCAGAGCAATCATTTTCATACACATTCTCAGAACCAGGAAATTATGAATATCACTGCAATTTCCATTCAGGAATGAAAGGAAGAATAACAGTTACTTCTTAATCAAGTCAGCAACTTCTATTCCAATGAAGAATCCAAGCCCGTGAGTTATGCTCCATACAAATGGAACCAGTACGAACCCAAGGATGACAAACGGAGGAGGAGCATATCCGGCATAGATCCCTAGGGACTGGACTAATCCGGAATATGAAGAAACAAGGTAGTAGAAAGTTATCCACAGGCTGAAAACAGCTGAATAGACAATCTTCTTCCAGTGCTTCACGCTGTAAAAGGCAAAGAACCACATTATCGCAAATACTATTGAATTTAGAAATTTGCTTATGAAGTAGAACTTGCTTTCTCCAACGCCTACGCTGTGAAGTAAAAAATCAGAAAGCCAGAATATGATGACAGTGATAACGATTTTAACAATCAGTCCCTGTTTTTTCATGTAAAGCCTAATCCATTTATGCTTAAAAAACTAACTAAAGAATATAAATTTGTTCAATCATAACAGCCGAATTCACCGCACTTCAGGCCATATGCAGTAGGATATTCCCCATATCTTTTAGGGATTGGATATTCAGGAGGATTTTCAATGTGTGTTCTGCATGCTCCTACAAACCCATAAATTTGGGATGAAGCTTCATTTTTGGTTTTTTTATGGATTCTTCTTCCCTCAAACAGGTAAACCAGTCCAACTAAGGTCAACCCTCCGGCTAGGATGATCCCAGAAATAATCTCTTCAAATGATAACTTCCTATCCATTTTTCAGCCTTAAATAAACTTTTTCAGTGATTTCAACATCTTCCCTGCAGTGTTTTATGATTGCATCCATTTTCCCTTCCCTGTAGAGTCTTTCAACCTCCCTCCCGTCAAACCTGTTCTCCCCGACGTCAATCCCTAAAGTTCTTGCGATAACATCAAGCCGTGTGCTTGTAAAGACGCCGTTCTGGTTGAAGAACAAGAGGGTGTCAAAGTGATTAGAATTAGCCATGTTAAACTTGTTCATCTGTATAATGCTGCTGAATTTGATTTTATTTATTGCGCTTCTTACAACTATGAATGGAATGTCAAAGCCATATCCATTGTGCGTGATAAAAGTCTTGTATTCCCTGGCGATGTTCCAGAACTTTCCAAGAATATCGTTTTCATCTCCAGTGAGGATGATTTCTCCCCTTCCTTTAAGGACAATACACACGATCTTTGAATAAAGCGGGTTCAGGCTCCTCATCTCCTTGCTTACCTGCTTGTCCATCAGGTATTCTTTTATTGTTTCGTCAGTGATTTCCAGAGGCACAGTTTCTATGTCAATAACCAGATGATCCATATCTTGTCTAAGAAAGCAAAATACTTAAATCTTGTCCACAATTTATTTTCCCCTGTTTTTTGTGGTCCCCTAAGTTAAGAAGTAGTTCCTGTAATTAACAACTAAATCAAAATTAACTAATTGGCTGTGCAAGGACTGTCAAAGCACAATATAAAATCTATTTTTTGTGAGCTTTGGCGATATAAAAACATCTTTATCATTTCCTTAAGCCAGGATTAAGCCGGCTATTCCCATGACAATCAAAACGAGGAGTATTATCCTGACCCATTTGTACAGTTTTCTCTCTGACCTGCTCAGATCGGACCATTTTGCCTTTTTGTAGTTTTTCCATTCTTTTTTATGAAGCAGGCTGATGAACATGAATGCAATCCCCAATATTGAGAGGATGCTGTTGTTGATCAAGATTCCCAAGACAAACCAGACTATCCCTATTATGAACAGGCCGTAGTAATTGGGTTTGTGCTTCTTTCTCATTTTGAATATTAGAAACAGTGCAAGCAACAAGACAAGAAGGACAAGAATGCTGAATATTACCCAAATCATAATGAAGCAAATGACTCGCATCTTTAAAAATATATCCAATCACAGGCTTAGTAGAAAATCTTAATAAAAGGAAATGATTTATGTTATTCATGAAATCTTTCGAAATAAGGAGAAAATACATTGAATTCTTCAAAAAAAACAATCATGAAGAAATAATCAATTTTTCATTAATACCTGAAAATGATCCTACAGTTTTATTTACGACTGCAGGAATGCACCCATTGGTTCCTTATTTGCTGGGCCAGAAGCATCCTCAGGGAACAAGGTTGGTTAATTATCAAATATGCATAAGAACACAGGACATTGATGAAGTTGGGGATAATACCCACCTTACATTTTTTGAAATGCTTGGGAACTGGTCTCTGGGAAATTACTGGAAGGATGAAGCAATAAGGCTTTCATTCAAATTTTTAACAGTTGAATTGAAAATTCCGAAGGAAAGGCTCGCGATTTCAATATTCAAGGGCAATGGCAAAATCCCAAAAGACAAAGAATCGGAAAGTATCTGGCTGTCATTAGGAATAAAAAAAGAAAGAATAAAGGAGCTTTCAGACAACTGGTGGGGTCCGGCAGGATCGACAGGTCCCTGCGGTCCCGATACCGAAATGTTTGTTTATGTAAATGGAAAAGCCCCGAAAGAATTTGATCCAAAGGACAAAAATTGGGTTGAGATATGGAACGATGTCTTCATGGAGTACAACAAGACAAATTCAGGATATGAATTTTTAAGGCAGAAAAATGTTGACACTGGTTTTGGGATTGAAAGGGCGGCAATGGTTCTTCAAAATAAAAGTTCAGTTTATGAAACCGACTTATTTGAAAACATAGTCAGAAAAATAAACTCCATGTCGAAAGGGGAAAATGAAAACTCATTGAGAATTATTGCGGATCATCTCAGGGCGTCATGTTTTATCCTAGCTGAATTGGTAAAACCAAGCAATACAGAGCATGGGTATATCCTCAGAAGACTGTTAAGGAGATCAATGAGGCATGCAAGGCTGCTGGGTATCAAGGAGAATTTTATTCCTGAGATCCTTGATGTAATAATTGAGGATTATGAAAAGGACTATCCGTTGTTAAGGGCAAACAGGGAATTCATACTGACCAATGCAGGGCTTGAGGAGGAAAAATTCCAGTCTTCCCTGGAGAAGGGGCTGCAGCAATTCAGGAAGATGAACTTCAAGAATAAAATTTCTGGAGAGGATGCATTTTATTTATACCAGTCATTCGGCTTCCCCCTTGAAATTACAAAGGATCTTGCAGGGGAGAATAAATTAAAGATTGATGAAGAGACTTTTAACAGGGAATTTGAAAAACATCAGGAAGTATCAAGGAAAGGGGCAGAGCAGAAATTCAAGTCAGGTCTTGCCGATCATTCAGAGGAAACAACAAAGCTTCACACCGCAACTCATTTGCTATTTCAGGCTTTGAGAAACAATTTAGGAAGGGAAATCAAGCAGATGGGCTCAAACATAACCAAGGAAAGATTGAGGTTTGATTTTTCGTTTCCAAGAGCCTTGACCAAAGACGAGCTTAAGAAAATAGAGGATGAAGTTAATTGGCAGATAAGAAGGGATTTGAAGGTTTCAAGAACAGAGATGCCGTTTAATGAAGCCATGAAGAAAGGCGTTAATGCATTCTTTAGGGAAAAATACCCCGAGATTGTCTCAGTTTACATCATGGGTGATTACTCGAAAGAAGTCTGCACAGGGCCTCATGTTGTGCATACAGGGGTCATGGGTCATTTCAAGATTCAGAAGGAGCAGTCATCATCTTCAGGCATTAGGAGGATAAAGGCTATTTTGGAATGATTACTTCTCTCTTTAATTATGTTTATTAATGAATTCAAATTAGAAACTTAAGCTATTCAATTTATCTTTTATATCTTCAAGCTCAAGGTCTATCTCGCTAAGCTTTTCAACCTTGGCATGCTGCTCATGAACTACCTTTTTCTTTTCAACCATTTCATGGATTTTCTCTTCCCTATCTTTAACTACGAAGGGCATCAGACCCTCGAAATACCTTATTGCCTTTTTTGTAACCTCTATCTCTTTTTTCAGGGCATCAATTGTAATCATTTTTCTCTCTCTCAACTCCTTAATGCTGTCAACTCTTTTGACCAGTTCAATATTCTCGATGGCAACATTGAGCAAGTCCCTTCTCTTGGAACTGGGGTTGTTGACAAAACTGTAGAGAGCTTCTCCTTTATTCATGTTCGAAAAGATTCTTGTCTATAAACATAATTTTCTGCTTTATCCTCTTTATTTCATCGTGCCATTCCCTGATCTCTGCATCCTCCCTATCCTTTATCTTGTGCAGCCTTTCAAGGATGTGCTCTGTGTTCATGAGGCTCTCCTTGACCAGATTCAGCGTCCTCATCGATTCCTTGTACATCTCTATCTTGACAAAGAGAGTATTGTCCTTCACGACCCTTCCGTGGTGTGGCTCCTGCATAAAATCCTGGGCCAGCGGCCTTTCAAATCTCGGCCTTTGGGGCATGTAATTCTGCTGAGAATCAGGAAAATTAAGATCCGCAAGGTCAAGCTCATCCATCTTCGGCTGAGTATGGATTATCGGCTCCTGATATTCATTGGAAACAGGCTTAGGAACGCTCAACTTCTTATTAAAAACCATGACTAATCACCCAGACTAAAAGGATTAAAGATACTTATTAAATGTTTTCTTATTATTCCAATGTGGTGAAGAATACTCCAAAAACCAAAAAGATAAATTTAAATACTTTTTTTAAAACCCCAAGGAATCAAAACTCAGGGGGTTTAACCAAAATGAAAGACGAGTTTAAACTTTTAGCAAAGAAGAGTAAGCACGAAGAAGAGGAAAATGAAGAAGATTCGGATGATGATGACAAAGATGATGAGGAAGAAGATAGTGACGACTGGTAAAGGGGATTTTTAATTTCCCTTATTTTTTCTTTTAGGAAATAGCAATATTTTTAAATCAAGGATTGCAGGGAGTATTTATGAAAACAGTGATGCCTCTTTTTGAAGATCTTGCAAAGAAAATATGCGGTCCCAACTGCATCAAGCTCATTAAGATAATGGAGCTGAAGGATAACATTTCTGAATTTGAGCTTGCTGACAGGATGAAGATCAACATCAATGAGATGAGGTCAATGCTTTACAAGCTGAATGAGCAGAATCTGGTTTATTCAACAAGGAAGAAGGACAAAGAAAAGGGATGGTACATTTATTACTGGTCATTTAATTTTAAGCACGCAAGGGACCTGCTTGTGAATCAGAAAAATATGGAAGTAGAAAAGCTCAAGGAAAAGCTGAATATAGGCTCCCACACAAAATACATCTGCGAGAACGGATGCGATTCTTATAACATGGAAAGGGCGATGGAATTGAACTTCAGATGCCCTGAGTGCAACTCCCTTCTTAAGATGATGGAGGTTAATTACAAACCCGAGATAATAAACAAGAAAATATCAGAAACTGAAGAGCAGCTTGATATGCTTAATAGGGCAATAATAGTTGAGAGAGTCCCTGTTGAAAAGAAAACAGAAGATGTAGAAGCAAAGGGAAAGAAAAAAGTGCCAGAATCAAAGAGATCAGTTAAGAAAAAGCCAAAGAAAAAGGCGCATGGCAAAAAGCCTCAGAGCCATAAGCCAAAGAAACCCATGAATAAAAAACAGCCTGCTAGGAAACTCAGGAAGCCGGCTAAACCAAATGTTAAACCAAAGCCAAATGTTAAACGGAAGGTCAAGCCAAAGAAGAACAATCCAAAAAAGAAAAGCATTCTTGGGAAGTTAAGGGGAAAAATAAGGTTTTAATTCAGCTTTAACTCAATGAAATTTTCCTAGCCGAATCTTGTTTCATCAAATAGCTTTACCATCTAAATCTGCAGAGTGTACAGTTTCACGCTGACGGCTTTTTTCATGAAGTCTTTTGGTTTTTTCACAAGCTCCTTGAATTCGGGAAAGCGTTTTATGAAGCATAAAGTGCCCTTCCCAATATGAATTACATTTGTTTTGTACCCTTTGCCGAATAGTTGAACTCCTCTCAATTTATTTTTCCAGAATCTGAAATGGCTGTCAAATACATTAGTCGCAACAGAGGAATTTTTCTTGAGGCCCAATAGATTTTGGATCAGTTATGATATAAATCCTCAGTTTTTCATCAAAGGCATAGAACGCTGTGTTGATGTAGGCCTTTCCTTTTGGCGTTACAGTCGTCAGCGATAGAATCTTGTTGTGTTCCAGGATTTCAAACAGACCCTTGTTGGAATCTTTGTCGTTGTAATCCAAGCGGTTGAATTTGAACATTTCAATACAGGAAGCAAGTTTTGTTTTATAAATCTTCTTTAGAGAATTCAGATCAGCCCGAAAATAGCCCCAAATACATTGCTCCCGTCAAGAGGGGGTATTGGGATCATGTTGAATATGAACAGCCACATGTTGATGACTTTGGTTAAATGCCAGAACATAAATTCCCTCTTCTTCATTCTTTTTTTTCGCTTCAGGATTATCAACGCAGTGAGGAACAGAAGGAGATTGATGAAAGGACCTGCAAATGCAATTATCCCCAAATGAATTGGGTTGTTGGCTGCTATGGAAACATAACCCGGAGCCAGGAGTAAAAACGGGCTTCCGACTATCCTTAATATAACTCCTAAGATAAGCCCAAACCACCATATGTAAAAGAAGGAGTTATATCCAAAGGCTATTCCCACAAACTTATGGGCCAGCTCATGAAGTATTATTGCAGGAGCGGCAACTAGAATTGCAAACTTGATTCCCTTCCAGTTCAGCCCTCTTGAGTAGAGCCCGGGAACCTTGATGTATCCTGAAATGATGTATCCAATGGCTAATGTCAGAACAATCAGATAAAATATCTCTTGGAAGCTGGTTATCATGATGCAGAATAAATTTCCTCTTCGCCGAGCTCACTGAACAGCTCTTCAATGAGGAATTCCTCAACCTCTTCCTTTGTGTATCTTCTCTTCACCATTTATTTCAGATCGGAAAATCCGAGTAGCAACAGGATCAATCCGATGAATATTACAAGCAGTACTATTCCTCCTTTGATTAGTGTCCAAACAGCACCAAACCAGCCTGCCCATATTCCAAACCATACGGCAACTACTACTAAAATCAATCCTATTATTACTTTTATCAGGTTATTCAAAGCACTCATTTTAATTCCTCCGTCCTTTCCTAAGATGGCAATATTTAAAAAATTTTTGAAAAGTTTTAAATATGCATATTCAAGGATATATTCATGTTCAGGCATTATCACCTTATAAAATATTTGTTCAACAGGGAATTGTCTGAAATGTACATCTCCATAGCAATAAAGAATCTCGCCCTGTCAATGATAGGGATATTCATTCCAATTTATCTTTACGCTGATTTGGGTTATTCCCTATTCAAGGTTGCAATGTTTTTTCTCATTTATTCCATTTCTATGATGGTGACTTCTTTAGCCGTACCAAAGCTGACCTCAAGATTCAGCCTTAAACGCGGAATTTTGCTGTCAATGTTTCTGTTTATCATAAACATCATTCTGCTTCAATCGCTGCACTATCACGGTATGTTCTATCTTCCAGCAATGGTGTGGGGTGTGGCAAATGCAATCTATTGGATAAGTTTTCACACCGATTTTGTGAAGAACTCTGACAGGAGAAACAGGAGCCAGGAAGTGAGCTTATGGTACATAATGGCTTTTCTTGGAGTTTTGCTTGGCCCCATATTTGGATCGATAATAATAACGTATCTTGGTTTTCTTACGCTGTTCCTTGTGTCTATTCTAATCCTGCTTCTGAGCGCCGTGCCCCTGTTCATGTCACCTGAAATGCATGAAATTGTGAGATTTTCATATGGAGACATGTTCAGGAAAAGCAATATCAAGCAGACTTTTTTTTACATTTTTTATGGAATACGGGTGATTGTCGGAAACATGGCCGTGCCGTTGTTCATATTTTTGGTTTTGGGAAAGTATGTTGAGGTTGGAGGAATAGCGTCAATAGCCGCGCTTTCCTCGATGATGATAAGCCTGTTCGTGGGAAGGGTTGCAAGAACCGAAAAAAGAGAGAGGAAGTTTTTCAAATACGGGGCCATCTTTCACTCATTGGGGCTGTTTATTTTTGTTTTCATCAAGACATTCATTCATTTTGTGATAACAAACATTTACCTTTCACTGTCTTTCGTGTTCGTTGAAATCCCCCATCACTCCATGATGTATTCAAAGGCTAAAAAAACGAGCAATCCCCTTGGGTATATCTGCTACAGGGAAGCTGCAATCTCTCTCGGGAGAGTTTTGGGGATTTTGATAATTATTTTGACCGGAAGTTTATTGGCAAACATAGTGATATCAGGGATAGCAGTGATGATTATGGCATTCCTATAAGAAACATTTTTAAAGACTTCTTTTTGAATATTATCCATGGGAATTTATAAGTACATCAAGAACGTCTGGAAGAAGCCAGACAGAAGTTATGGCTCCCTGCTGAAGGACAGATTGGTCGTCTGGAGGAAGTCAAATTCTATTGAAAGGATTGAAGATCCGACAAGGCTTGACCGTGCAAGATCGCTCGGATACAAGGCGAAGAAGGGTTATGTCATTGTGAGGGTCAGATTATTGAGGGGGGGAAGGCAGAGACCCAGAATCAAAAAGGGAAGAAGATCCAAGCATACACGAAGGAAGAAAATAGTTGGAAAGTCATACCAGTGGATTGCAGAAGAAAGGGCAAACAGGAAATACAAGAATTGCGAAGTTATAGGAAGCTATGACCTTGCAAAGGATGGAAAATATTATTATTTTGAGGTAATTCTCGGGGACAGGGAATTTCTCTCCAAGTATCCAGGAACAGAGCACTTTGCCTACACCAAGGGAAAGGTTTTCCGCGGTCTGACATCGTCTGGAAGGAAATCAAGAGGGCTCATTGGAAAAGGAAAAGGTCACGAAAAGAACAGGCCGTCATTGAGGGCTCACAGAAGAAGAGGTAAAAATTGATTTCTTTGAGCAAGATAAAATTAATAATCAAAAAATCGGAAAACCCTCTAATTTTCTTTGATGATGACCCTGATGGATTGTGTTCTTATCTTCAGATTAAAAAATATTTCAACAAGGGAAGCGGCTGCGTAATAAAATCTTCGCCAACGCTTGATGAATCCTACGCAAAAAAAGTTGAGGAGTATTCCCCTGATTTGGTTATAATCTTGGACAAGCCTATCCTGTCGCAGGAATTTGTGGACAGAGTTAATGTTCCCATAATATGGATTGATCACCATCCTCCCGTTGTGATAAAAGGGGTCCATTACTTTAATCCTCTTCTGAAGAATGAGGAGCCATTCCCTGTTTCGTACTGGTGCTACAGGCTGACAAAAAAATTCCTCTGGATAGGGACAGTTGGGTCTGTAGCGGATTTTTCGTTGGTGACGATGAAAAAGTTCAACAAAAAATTTCCAGATCTTAAATCGGAATATGATGATCCTGCAAAAATTCTTTATAACACCAAGCTTGGGAGATTGGTGGATATATTTTTTTCCATACTTAAGGACCCACATTACAAGGTCATGCAATATGTCAATCTCCTTGAGAAAATAGATTCTCCGGATGAGCTGCTTGAAAATACTTCAAAGTATTCAAATGAAATAATAAACATTTATGAAAGGATGAAGAGGAAGTATGATGCAATCCTGGAAAAGGCGGTGTCCGAAATGAATGGAGATAGTAGAGTGGCATCTTTCCTTTACTCGGCAGGAAGAATCAGCTTCACTCCGGAATTGTCTACAAATCTTCTCTACATGTTTCCCAGCAAGATAATCATAGTTGGTAGAGTTACTGACGGAAGAGTCAAGATGAGCCTTAGATCAAAAAATGTCAAGCTGCCTGAGCTGATAAATAAGTCCATGGATGGTTTGGACGGCTATGGCGGAGGCCATGACTATGCATGCGGAGGGAATATTTCCCAAAGCGATTTTTCTGAATTCAAGAGCCGTTTAGAAACTTATTTAAAGAATTAATCAAAACAACACATATGAGGTGGCTGGTTTTAGTTTTTCTTTTGATAGTTCCTGTAAGCTTTGCCTTTGAAAGTTACCACACTTCTTCCTCAGTGTCTCTCGAGACGGAGATTTCTTCAAGGATATCGAACGTCAATAATGTCCAGATGCTCAAGATAAACCTGTCCTTTTTTCCCCGTAACTCGGAATTTCAGGAAATAACGAATGAGATTTTGCCTGCAAATTCAGACAGGAAAACAGATTATATTTTTACAGAATATGAGGATATAGATTATGATGAGCTGGATTATAATGTAGAGTTTAATTTGGTTTCTGATTTTGAGTTTAAGGAGATAAAAAGCAAGATATTTTTTCCAATAGAGGACGTCCCCGAGGAGTATGAGCCTTATCTTATTGCGACGGATTATATTAACTCAGATGATGACTTGGTAGAGCAGACAGCCTCGGAAATAATAGGGGATGAGGATGATTTGTATGAGGCCGTTTTCAAGCTGGGGGAGTGGGCTCATGAGAACATCAATTATTCGCTGGAGACACTGACTGAAGAACTGACTCAGGATTCAATATGGGTGCTGGAAAATAAGAAGGGAGTGTGCGATGAATTGACTGTGCTGTTCATAGCAATGCTCAGGTCTCAGGGAATTCCTGCCAAATTCATTTCAGGCCAGGCTTACACATCGTTAATACCTGGCTTTGGCAATCATGCATGGGCGGAAGTTTATTTTCCTGGAAAAGGCTGGGTTCCTTTTGATGTGACTTACGGTCAGTACGGCTACGTCGACGCAACCCACATAAAAATGAAGGAGAGTGTTTTTGCAAGGGAAACCTCAATAAGATACATATGGTCTTCAGGGGATATTCAGATTAGTCCGGGAAACATAAATATCACCACGAATGTAGTATCTGAAGAATCAAAGATGGATCGAAAGGTGAACATAAATATTAACCTGTTGAGGAATGAAATTAAAACAGGATCTTCCCTCCCTGTCGAGATAGAACTGGAGAATTTAGGGGATTATTACATTGCAACGACGTTGCAAATAACAAAATCAGCCTCAAGCATAGAGAACAATCTCAAGCCGGTTCTGCTTAAGCCGAAGGAATCAAAAAAAGTTTATTGGATAATTCCGCTTCCAGAATTGGACCATGGATTTATCTATACTTCTGAAATAGAGATGGTAGATTTCTTTGGATCATCGGATTCAGAGACAGTTGAATACTCCGATGATTACCCATACTACAGCCTGCAGGAGGCTGAAGACAAAGTTTATAGCCTTTCATTGGAAAACAGGAATCCAGAATCAGGCCTTGATTTTTTCTGCAATCCGGACAAAATAAGCTACTACGACTACCAGAATGCAACTTTGATATGCAAGGTTATAAATTCTGAGACCAAAAATTATGATTTGGATCTCTGCTTTCTCGAAGAGTGCAAGGGAGTGCAGATTGAAAAAGGGGAGATGCAGGTAATCTTTAACATCCCCTTGAGCAATGGAGAAACCAAGGAATACAACTCTCAGCTGAGGGGCTCAGGCATAATAAAGAACTCCTACTTTGACGTTAATGTAATTCCATCTCCAAACCTAAGGATTGCAAAAATGGAATATTCATCAACTATAACCTATGGCAGTGATGGAGAGATACTTTTTAGCCTGGATTCACAGTCACCGGCAAAGGAAGTGACGATAAAGTTGAACAATAAAAAATTATTTTATTTCGAAGCTTATGATGGAAGTGATAATTTTGAAATTCCGTTCAGCTCAAGCTATTTTTATAGGCACAGGGACTCAAAGATAAGAGTTTCATACAAGGATTTTAATGATGCGGAGTACAATTTTGAGGAGGATGTGGTAATGGATGTCACCAATGCCCCATTTTATATTGCAGTCGGCTACTGGTGGTTTTTAATCTTAGGGGCCATAATAGCGACGGTAATTCTAAGGAGAAAATTCTTCAGGTTTAAAGATGCCCCAAAGCCAAGGCATTAATAGCTCTTGCCTATCCTGACTTCATATCTTGCTTTCTTTCCGCAAACGATGCAGCTCTCGAGTTTTTTTGGCTGCTCAAATGGAATGTTTAATGTTTTAGCTCCACCAGTTTTTTCTTTGAGTATCTCTTCACACTTTTCAGTGTCGCACATTTCAACAAGTCCTATCTTTCTGTCATTAATGGTCTTCCGGGCTTCACTAATTGATTTGCATTTTTTAATATTATTTAACACAGAATTTTTTGATTTCTCATACAGGCTTTTTTGAATGTCCATCAGGATTTCATCAACTTTTTCGCCAAGCAACGTCTCCTTGATGAATTCTTTTTTAGCAGTGTCTCTTCTCGCAATTACGACTTGTTTTTTGCTTATGTCATTCGGGCCTATTTCAATTCTTATTGGAATACCCTTCATCTCCCATTCATGGAACTTCCATCCAGAAGAGTATCCATCCCGGTCATCCAGGATAGGATTGAATTTTTTTAGAAGAGACGCTATTTCTTTGCATTTTTTCAAAATTTTTTCCCGGTTTTCTTTGAATATTATTGGAATTATGGCAATCTTGTTTTCGGCAAGTTTTGGAGGAACAATTATTCCATTATCATCTCCATGAACCATTGTCAAAGCTCCGATTGTTCTGGTTGATATCCCCCAGGAATTCTGCCATACATATTTTTCTTTTGCATCCTTGTCAATAAATTTTATATTGAATGACTTTGCGAAATTTTGCCCAAGGTCATGCGAAGTTGCCATCTGAAGGGCTCTTCCATCAGGCATGAATGCCTCAATGCTGTAGGTGTTGACTGCCCCGGCAAATTTTTCACCTTGGGTTTTCCTGCCGTCAAGAACATGAATTGCCAGAAATTCCTCGCATAATTTTTTATATTCATTCAGGTAAATCATGGTTTCCTTTTCGCATTCCTTCTGAGTTTCGTAAACGCAGTGCCCCTCCTGCCATAGAAATTCCCTAGTCCTTAGGAATAGTCTTGTGGTTTTAGTCTCCCACCTAAGAACATTTACCCATTGATTTATTCTCAGAGGCAAATCTCTCCATGATCTTATCCATTTTGAATACGAGTCATACATTATTGTTTCTGAAGTTGGCCTTATTGCAAGCCTCTCCTCACCCTTTGTATCAACCCATGCGACCTCAGGCGAAAATCCCTCGGCATGCTCTGCTTCTTTTTTGAAAAATGATTCTGGAATCAGCAGTGGGAAATATGCATTCTTAACGCCCAGTTTCTTGATCGCTCTGTCAAAGTTTTTCTGGATATTCTCCCAGAGGGAGTAGCCGTTTGTTCTTATGACCATAAATCCTTTCACAGAGCTGTAATCGGCCAGCTCGGCTTTTTGGATAACCTGAGTGTACCATTCCGAAAAATCCTCGCTTTTCTTTGCAGTCAGCCCCTTTGTGTCTTCTTTCATGGGTTAATTATCTTTTGAGAATATTTAAAACTTTTTAAGCGGGCCTGCAGGGATTTGAACCCTGACCTTCCCGTCCGAAGCGGGAGATTTTATCCAGATTAAACTACAGACCCAATATATTAGGGAGAATAGTATTTATAAAAATTACATAAACTCAACATCATGGGGTAGGCTCTCATTCAAGCCGGCTTTTGTCATTCTGATGAATTCTGCGTTTGCCCTTAGGCTCCTAATGTCCTTCCCCCCGCCATAGCTTATTCCAGACTTTACCCCAAGAAGCAGCCTATCAATAATACCCGCCACAGGGCCTTTGTACTTCACATAGGCGTCCACCCCTTCGGAATGGAGCATCTCGTCAGGATCTTTTTCATTGTTTATCTTGTATATTTTGCTTGATGAGTTTCTTGAGGCCATTCCGTTGTAAGCCTTGTACATCGTGCCGTTTTTCTCGATGGTTTCACCAGGACATTCATCAGAGCCCGCAAACAAGCTTCCTATGACAACCGCATCAGCACCGGCAGCGAGCGCTTTTACAATGTCGCCACTTTTGGTTATTCCTCCAGTTGATATTATAGGGACGTCTGTGTTTTTTGTATGCTCATAAATGTCCATTAGTGCTGTAATTTGAGGAACCCCAAAACCTGTTACAATTCTTGTTGTGCAGATTGTTCCAAGCCCGATCCCAACATATAATCCATCGACACCAGCTTTTATCAAATCAATTGCAGCCTGTCTGCTCGCTATCGCTCCAGCAATCAAATCAATTCTAAATTTTCTCTTTATCTCTTTGATTACTTCAATTGACATGGAAGAGTGAGCATGAGAGACATCAATCTGAAGAACATCAGCTCCTGCATTAATAAGGCTTTCAGCCCTTTCAATGCAGTCTCCGTTAATTCCTATGGCAGCTCCAACCCTTAAGTTTAATTTCTTGACTTTTCTCACTTCATTTGCCTGGTCCTCTATCGTCAGGTATCTGTGAATAAATCCAATGCTCCCCTTTTTTGCAAAAGCTATTGCCATCTCGCTTTCGCATACAGTATCCATTGCAACAGGAACAAGAGGGATATCAATTTCAATATTTCTGGTGAGTTTTGTTTTCAAACTCGCCTCTTTCCTAGAACTAATGATTCCTTTTTTAGGTATCAACAAAACATCATCAAAAGTCAGCCCTTCCCTCATTGCATTAAGAATTTATCTGTTCATACTTTTTAAAGATTTGTATTATTTTGTATTGTGTATGTTGAAGTGACAAATGCCATTGCAGAACACAAGAACTATAACACAGAAATGTTTATATAGTTAAAATGCAAATTTGAT
>JAGVZK010000028.1:0-387 GCA_018302685.1 Candidatus Woesearchaeota archaeon
TCTAAGATTTCTTGAACTCTCCGACTAGCTATTCGTTTAAATCTTTCTTCCTTTATTGTTTTGCTATCTATTTTTGGTTTTTGTTTCTTAAACATACTAATTGGATATATTCTACATTATTTAAATGTTTCTATTTTATATTAATATATATTAAAAATATAATACATAAATCGTAAATGTTAATTAAAAAATATTGCGTATAACTCTAATTAGAAAACTCCCGCTTACTTAACAATACACTATGAGAGTGCATTGTGTGCGCTGTTACCTTAAAGGGACTTGAGATGAGTGACGTCCTCCTTGCCTTAAAAGGCAAGGCTTCCTGAATGAGGAACATCCTGATTTCTCACATAATTCTTAGCTGCTTCAAGTTGTATAAATCCAAGC
>JAGVZK010000028.1:471-5964 GCA_018302685.1 Candidatus Woesearchaeota archaeon
ATACGAGAGATTATTAATAGTAGCTAAAAAAGAATAATTTTGTTCTCACCATCCATCCCTTCACGACTCGAAAAATTTAATCTCAATAAATTAAGTTAAATTATTTCGCCTCAACTTCGTTTCGGGAAATATAACAACATTAGCCAAAATAAAAATTAAATCTGCAAACCCCCGACCACCCAAACTCGCAAGGATGCTCGCCCCTATATAGTGAAGTGCGTGCCTGTCCTTCGGACAATTTGTGAAACTTCGTTTCAAATTTATTTAGAAATAATCTTTTTTCCGCCGCCCAAAAAACACAGTAGTTAACGACATAAATAAGTTATAAAGTTCTGTATAAAAATATGTTTACTCCAAAAGTCTTCCAAAGTTTCCTGCATTGAATCAATGGTTTTGAAATGCTGTGATTTTGTCACAGCATTTTTTGTTACTTTCCAACAGGTTTCAATGGGATTAAGTTCTGGTGAATAAGGAGGTATATATTCAACCGCAATCCATTTGTTATATTCTTCCAGCAGGCTTTTTACAACATCTGTTTTGTGAAATCCTGCATTATCAAGAATAAGCACATATTTTTTGTTTGGCTTTAGCCAATCAAAAAGATTTCTCAGGAAAAAGCAGAATGTTAAGCTATTTTGTGCAATATAAAAATTATAGTAGAATTTGGAAGAACTCGTGAGAGCTCCAAAAACAATTAACTTCCTGTTACTCCAAAAGAAAGCTCTTTTTGGTTTCTCTCCCTTAAGAAACCAAATTCTTTTGTAGCCTGTTGTGAGCTGAAAACTTGATTCATCAATGGAAACTATTTCATAACCCAAATATTTCGATTTGAGTTTTTTTTAAACTCATCTCGAAATTTATCAACTCTTTTTTGATCATGTTTTATGTGTATGACGGAGCGAATATAATTCACCAACTTCTTGGTGAATTATTTTTCCTATTTGTTTTGTATTTACTGAGCAAAATTCATTGTTTGCATCTTGAATTTCATTCAAGATTTTTTTCTTGAGTTTGCCTAATGTTTTTTTTGTTAACTTTGTTGGTCTCCCGCTTCTTGGAAGTGTGTCTAAGGTTCTTCCACAAGAATTATGTTTTATCCAACGATGTACAGTTGGTTGGCTACAACCAATTAATTCAGAAATTTCTTCTTGCTTTTTTCCTTTATCATGCAAACTAATAATTAATTCTCTCTCTTTTTTACTTAACATAATATCACCTTTGTAGGAATAAATTTTAAAGCTTCTCTTGCAATTTGCTCTAAATCTTGAATTTTAGCATTCATTTTTGATTCACCTTATCTATAGTTATAACAGCAACTATTTAAACTTTTCGGTTATTAACTACTATCAAGATACTACGCCAACCTCTAAACTACGCCCGAACCTCAAACTTTGATTTTTTGCCTTTGGAATCGTTGCACTAAAAATCAACCACTCCAAGTATTCGTGGGCAACTAACAGCAGAAGCTCTCTCACAATTATATTCCAAAAGTAAAACAATTTCTAAAGAACACAAAATATTTTGAATTTTTCATTTCACTCAACAGTAATCTTTCCTAATGAATAAATCTTTCTGCTTTCATCAGTGTTCATTTTCTCTTTCATCCGCAGCCTTTCACGAAAATAGAAAGGGACATCTTTTTTCTTACCGAGTTCATCGTTGTAGTAGCTAAGAATTATTTTTCCATTTTTTTCTTCTATACTGAAACTTGAAATAAAATCTGTGTCTGCCAACAATCAGTTCATTTTTCCTTTCGACGAGAATGAGAAAACAAAGAAACAACCAGTTTTTCATACTGGCTTTACAGTTTTCAGACGTACCTATTAATCATTGCTTACTCTTGGAGCCAGTATTATCTGAAGGCTCAGCCTATCCATTACTTTGTACTCAATCTTCAGGGGATACTCATTCCCAAGCCATATCCGGCACACGTCGCTCAGCTTGCTCCCCTTGATTATCTTCTTCAGGTACTCAAGGGAATATCTTGATCTTACATTATCATTTGATTCAATTGAAAGATTGTCATTTTCTTTGAAAGAAACCCTCGCCGTGCTTAAATTTCCTGCAGCCTGAACGCTGAATATTCTGTCTTTGACTTCAAAAGCCACGGAGTCAGAGACAACATCCATGTCCTCGATGGCCTCATTGAATAAATTGCTTGGAATCTCAATCCGTGATTTAAAATCCAGATTAGGAACTTTCTGCCTTTCATCATCATTCAGGTTGATGAGGCTCAGTGTAAAAACTCTTTCGGAGGTTCCTTTCAGTGTAATTTTTAATTTGCTTTCAAGAAGCTCAAGAGTGATAATATCCGCTGGTTTTGCCCTTCTCAGCACCTGTTTCAGATTGTCAAGATTAACTGCAATCTCAATCTCATCATCAATTTCATATTCCACAAAAGCACTTCCCAGAAGCTTGTAGACAACCATTGCAACATTGGCGGGGTCCATGGCGACAAGCTCAAGCCCGTCCCTATTAATCTTGAAAACAACCTCATTGACAAGCTCAGAAATAATGATTATTGGCTCCTTGAAGAACCTTGGCTCGGAAAGAGTTAATTTCATAATCTTAGGTAATCGGAAAATGTTTTTAACAATTGCTGTAGTCAAATATAGATATTACTAATAAACCCTCCACTGATGGTCGCATTTCACGCATCGGAAAAACTGTGTCTCAGGCTCATCGCTGCTTCTTGTCTGTGCTAACCAGTAATAAGCCATATCATTCCCGCACTTTGGGCATTCCATCTTTGTCTTAGGTAGAACTTCAACGCTCTTGTCGATTATCTCCAGCTTTTCTTTTCCATTTATCTTTTCCCGGACAACTATGTTTTTAGTCTTGGTTTCCTTGTATCCGCAGCTGCACTTGATTCTCTTTGTCTCTGGATCAGGAACCAGCATTGCACCGCACTTAGGGCAAAATATCATCTTATCCTCCTAGCACCTCTGAAAATATTATCTTCACATACCCCAAAATGGGAATTCTTCCAAATGCCTCTCCAATGATCTCTCTATCTTCAACATGATCCTCCCCCAAAGCACTGTAAGAATCTGGATTATTGTCTCCTTTAGTAACATAATAACCATCTCTAACTTCAACGACTCTGTGAATTATGGGATTGGCCGAATTGCCCCTAAAGACAACAACATCCCCTACTTTAATTTCATCAGCCCCCTTCAAAAACATGATATCTCCTCTGTCAAATCCATCCCTGAATATCCACTTCTTCATTTCGTTTTTTTCAAGGTCGTACCAGCTGCCCTTTTCCATATACCACTTGTCAAAGTTGCCGTTATGATTCATACTGCCGCTAACCACCGCAACTACTGGATAACTAGTCCCCAAGGCAAAGCCAAGTCCAGGATAAATCAAGAACTTGACAATGAGAAAAGCAAGAAGGATGTTGACAACCCATGAAATCACGGAATCATCCTTCCACAGAAATTTCCACATCTTCCTTAACATTTCCTCAGACTTAAAAGAAAATGATTTAAAAAAGTTGTTATTTTATGAACCTGCTTATCTGCTCTGGCTTCCATCCATGAGCCAGCAGGTTTCTTGCCACCTGCTCTTTGCTGAAACCCTGCTTCAATGCATTGCTTATGTAATTCCTCAGGTTGTCGTTGTTCATCTCATCAATTGTCTTTACTATCTGCTCGCTGGTGAATCCCTTTTTGCCCAAAAATTCTAAAATCTGCTCTCTTGAATAGCCCTTCCCAAGCAGAGAGCTCACCTGAACTTTCAGCTGATTTGCATTGACTAAAGGCTTTTGGATTTGGGTATTTTCCTGGGGGGCTGAAGTTTCCTGCTTCTTTGAAGGAATTTCCTTGATTGGCTCCTCCTTTTTAGCGCTGACATTCTCAGAGAACAGGCTTTCTATATCTTCGTCCAAAATATCTCCCGAGCTACTCTCAGCTTTTCTGCCGGCGTTTTCCTCGAGAGGGCTGGTAATATTCTTTTGGCCAAGATCGGCCGGACTAGCCCCTGGATTTGGAGGAGCTACAAAATTATGGCTCTTCCTCCTGAACTTTTTAAGAAGGAGTATTACCCCTATCAAGACCACGATTAAAATGACAAAGACAATAATCAGGGTAACTATTGAAATTCCCCCCAATTCAGCCGACCCGACGATTCCATCAAATGTAAACGCCCCTTTGGTTGACTCCTGAGGCCCCAAAAACAGAAACAATATAAACAGGACAATAAATCCTCCAAAAACCAATAAAGATACCTCCCGCTTATTATGCCCTTCCATCACTTATGAAATATCTAAATTATTTAAATAACTTTTGGATTACTCGGCTTTGCGTGGAAATTAATAATGGTCATAATAAAATCATTAAGATTTTGATAAAAGAACTTAAGAAAAATTATAAAACTATAATAAAAGGGGTTAGTAATGAAACAGGAATTAAGGAAAAGTGGTTAGAGCTAGAATTAAAAGATGCTCTATTTGCTCTAAAATATCTTCCAATACAAGCTCAAGGAATTTTAAAGGAGAAGAGGGTTGATGTTCCAAAATATGACAAAGAAGGATTTATGGACTTTATTCCAAAAGGGAAAGTTCTACAAATACTACCTTCTTCTACACCAATATTATCTTGTGTTTTATTACCTTTTTGTGCTTCATTATCTGGGAATAATGTAATTTAAAAATGGCAAAGGGGAAAAATTTCTTTATTCTTTAATTAAAGATGTAGACTTTGTTTTTTATATGGGGGGTAGAAAAATTGGGAAATCAATTGAGGTATTTTGTTGTGATGAAGATATAGAATTCTTGGGAGAATTTGAAGGTAATGATTGGGCGATAGTTTTAGATGGAGATGTAGAAGAAATTGGTAACCAAATATCTGAAAATGTTTTATTTAAAGAGGGGAAAGACTGTGATTCAATAAAAGGTGTTTTAGTAAAAAATGAATTATACTCAAAAATGAAGTCTATCCTAAAAAAGAAAATGGGTAATATATTAAATAAAAATCCTTCTAAAAAAGATATTATTAACCCAGAATTTCGCTCAAGTTTATGGATTAAAAAAATAGACACATTGGAAGAAGCAATAGAACTAACAAAACTTAATGAGCACGGACTCAGCATATCAATTTTCGATAGAAATAATAAAAGAGCACTAGATTTGGCAAAAAGATTGAATTTCGCAAGAACAATTATTAATTCAGATACTTTGGACATTAATCCATTAATCCCTTGGGGGGGCATTAAAAAAACAAGTTATGGAGGCGCAGAGTACTGGGTTAATAAGTTTGTAAATAAAAGACTAATTGAGATCAAGAAATAATCTTCCTTAAATCCATCTCATTGGTTAAGATGCATTTCTTCAAAGTATTATCATCAATTTTTTTAAGATTCTCCTGAAATTCATTAATCATTTTAACCAACTTTTCAATTAGCATTTTTTTTACTTCTCCACTCAATAATTCTCCTTTTCTATATTTTGTAAATAATTCTTTACTTTCTACTTCATCCAAAAAGAATTTT